>JBEKSO010000259.1:0-6324 GCA_049516935.1 Thermoguttaceae bacterium | reverse complement strand
ATTACCCTCAACTCGGCCACTAAAGCCGACATGTGTGATATAATTCACCTTTTGGAAAATTACCTAAATCTCGCTGTTTGAACAGCCTGAAAAATTGCGAATGTATAGTCAGAATGACGCATTTGTTTTGGGACGCGGGTTTTAAATATCATTATTATCAATTATCATCAAATCATAACCTTTATAAAGTTCTGTTACAATGAACAAGCAAGCGAATCCAGGCGCTCTGGGAAAGCGACGGGTGTGAGGAAACCTCGATTTTTCAATAATCCAACAGTCAAGAAGTCAAGCTTTACCCGATTGCCCTCTTTGCCAATAATGCATCAGACTCAGAAAAGGGTAACATTTTAGCCATTCGCAGAATTGAATACACCAGCCCGAAGCGCAAGCGAGGGATCGAATGTTTTTAAACCCAATTTGTCCTCGCTTGCGCTTCGGGCTGGTGTAGGCCTTATTTACTGCAAACGGCTAAAATATTACAGAACAGGTTTTTTTTCTCCAAGGATCAAATCATGTTGCAGGTTTTTTACCGAAAAAATTCCAAATTCAGTCTTCTTTTACCATTTTTTGCCCTCGCGTTTTTGATGTTCTTATGGGTCGGATGCAGCCGAACGGAATCGGAAAAAGCGTCCGCGACATCAAATCCCGAGACCAATGCGGAGAAATCGCCGCCCGGATCAAAGTCTGCATCCGCCCCGAAACTCGATACGGGCCGAGGCGTATTGGAGGCCATGGCCAAGGCCTATCGCGGCGCGAAAACTTACAGCGATAAGGGCACGGCCCATCTTCTGGCCGAGGCGGGAGGGAAAAAAATCATCGATAAAACGGTCGATTTTTTCACCGCTTACCAGCAGCCTAACAAGTTGCGCACCGAGGCCTACTCGGCAAAGACAGTTATTGACGGCAAAAAAATCTATGCATCCATTGAAGATCTTCCCGGCCAGGTCCTGGAAAAAGACGCCCCCGCCGACTTGACCATTAAATCGGTTTATTGCGATCGCATCCTCATGGCCGCCTCGTGCAACGGATTTGCCGGCGCGGTCCCGCAAATATTACTGGTTGTAGATGACAAAGCGGTCGATGTTTTATTGCACGACGCCGAAGAGCCCAAACTGATCGATCCAGGCGAGATCGAGGGCCGCCCATGCCATCGGGTGCAAATCCGCCGGCCCGACGGTCTTGCCGTCTTGTCGATCGACAAAGAAACGCTGGTCCTGCGGCGGATGATTCTGCCCACCGAAGAAATTCGCGCCGAGATAAGCAGGGAATTCGGCGCCCCGGTCGAAAGCATCTCGCTTGTAGCCGATTTTCCCGGCGCCCAATTTAACGGCCCCATCGATCCCCAAGCCTTCAAATTCGAAGTCCCCGCCGACGCCGAGATAGTAAAGTTTTTCATTCCGCCCGATCCCGGTCAATTGCTGGCCAAAAAAGTCCCCAATTTCAAATTCGTCGGTCTTGACGGAAAACCTGTTACTCCCCAATCGCTGACCGGTAAAATCGTGGTGCTCGATTTTTGGGCTACATGGTGCGAACCGTGCAAGGCGAGCCTGCCAAACCTGCAAAAAGTCTATGAAAAATACAAAGACAACGACAAAGTCGTATTCCTGGCCGTAAGCATCGACGATCCCCAAGTCGGCGACAAGGCCGTGCAAGACCTTTTCCAGGAATTGAAAGTCTCTATTCCCATTTGCCGCGATCCGGAAAGCACCTCCATGGCCTTCAAATTCCCCGGAATTCCCACCTCTTTCATCATCGACGCCAAAGGCACCGTGCAAGATTACGAAACCGGGGCAAATCCCAACCTGGCCGCGGTTCTGCCCGAAAAAATCGATAAGCTCCTGGCCGGCGAAAACATCTTCGATGCGCCCATGAAACGCTATCAGGAGGATCTCAAACAGTACGAAAAGTCCATGAGCCAGGAAGAGGGCGGCACCAATGTGCAAGAGCAGCCCGTGCCTCTGGCCAAAATCCCCCAACGCAACGACCCCCGGACTTTCAAGCTCTCCCCGCTCTGGAAATGTGCCGATCTAAAATCCCCGGGCAACGTCTTAGTCCTCAATTCGCCCAATGCACAGCCGCGATTGATTGTTATCGAAGGCGCCAAAGCCCTGGCCGAAGTCGGTCTGGACGGCAAAGTCATCGCCCTGCATACACTAAATATCGGCGAGGCGGAATTCGTCACCAACATCCGCACTCTGGCCGCGGCCGATGGAAAAACCTATTTCGCCGTTTTTGCCGGCTTCCAGCAGCGCTGTCACGTTTTGGACGACCAGTGGAATATCGTGCTCAGTTACCCGGAAAATGCCGTCGAAAATCCACACAGCGGCATCGCCGACGTGGAACTCGGCGACCTGGACGGCGACGGCGCGCCGAAAATGTACGTCGGCTATTGGGACGTGGTCGGCGTGCAGGCCGTAACCCTCGAGGGCAAACGCATCTGGTCCAACCGCTCCATTTCCAACGTCGCCCGCATGGCCGCGACCGAGCCCGGCGCCGATGGCCGGCGCCTATTGCTCTGCGTAAACAACGCCGGCACGCTCGTCGAACTCGATGCCAAGGGCCAGCGCCAAGCGGAAATATCCGTGCCCAATCGCATCATCGGCTGCATCGCCGCCGCCGATCTCGCGGGCGACGGCAGGTTGCTCTGGTGCGGGCTGTCCGGCTCCACCGTGAAAATGGGTGAAACCACCGCCCTGGGCTTTGATCTCGACGGCCGGGAACTCTGGAACTATCCCCTGCCCGTGGGCTTGCAACCCCAACCCATCGAGCCAATCATCTCCGGCAAAATCACCCGCCAAGGGCCCGGCCAGTGGATCCTCCCCGGCCCGGACGGCTCGATCAACTTCGTCACCGCCGACGGCAAACCGCTGGACGCCTTCAACTACGGCGCAATGCTCCAAGGCCTGGCCACCGTCTCCATCGACGGCCAACCCGTTCTCATCATAGCCTCGCCCAACGGCCTGGAAGCCTGGAAAGTCGAATAAAACCCCCTTCGCCATCAAGGGGACAATTAAGGGAACGCTATATATAACCTCTCGTTCCCAAGCTCTGCGTGGGAAGGGGCGAATGAAAATGGCAGTTTCTTCGAAACCGTGCCTAGGTAACAGATAATGGGGCGGAAGCTATCCGTTGCTTGCGAATATCGTGAGCAACCTGATTCCGGCACGCTACTGGTAAACCCCGCTCCCAAGGAGTACAATAGGGCAAGTTCGTATAATTGTGTCAATCCTGCGTGCCCGGGAGGCGGTGGAGTCTAACTGAAAGAGAGAGACCCATGCTCAAGCGGAACAAACTGGAAGCCGTGTTACTGAAGATCACCGACAACCAATTCAATGCCGTCTGGATGGACACCTATGGCGATGTTCCAGATGGCGAGCGTTCGGATTTGGTCAGGGATTTCGTGGCCGAACAATACGACGAAGAGTTGGACGGCTCTATCAAACGGGTCGAAGCCTTCCTAAATCCCGTCCCCAAACCCAAGCCCAAGCCCAAGAACAAATGGCTCTGTCCCCGCTAGTCAACACGGCAAAAGGCCTCATCCTGCGTATTTTGGCTCTATTTGCCTGTTTTCACCCCTCTTGCCTTATGGCGCCCTGTCGTGGTACACTTCTTCCAACCAGCAGACGACCAGCCGGCAATCGTATGCCGAGCCGCGTCAGTTCATACAATTACTCAGGGAAACGTACAAATGGCTGAAGGCATCATCAAAAAATTAACGGACAAGGGTTTTGGGTTTATCAATACGGGCAAGGAAAAAGACCTGTTTTTCCACTCGAAGAGCCTGCAAGGCGTCAGTTTCGACGAACTGCACGAAGGCCAAAAGGTGTCCTACACCGAAGGCCGAGGTCCGAAAGGCCCCTGTGCCGAGAACGTCAAACCGATATAGCTCCGCCAGTGACGGGTGGCGCCGGATAATCGGTGTGGCTTGCCGCAAGATGTTTCTGAACGTGACGAAATGTTCATACAGCTTCTCGTCGATGATTTGCCGGTCTGCACACATAACCCCGTTATCGCCAGGCAACCTGCCGCCACAACCTCCTGCGACTCCGTCCCGCCGGTTCAAGAATTGGTCCTACCCGCCGCTGCTTGGGCGACTTCTTGGCCTTGGACAAGGCCGCCCTGATCTATTGACGTTTGCATGGCGAATGAACCGAGGCCGACCAACGGGAGGCCGGAAAATACAACAAAAACGTTGTCTTGTCGGACCATTATCTAAGCAAATATCAATAAAATCCAAAACACGGCGAATGCCTCGGGCGATATCGCTGCTAATTCTTTCTAATCTTCACGTGAATCCAAATCGGCTTTGGTTTAGAAAAAAATATCTGAAGCTTTTGCAGTTTAACGGATCCAATTGAACAGGCCTTTGAAAAAAATGATCGAGACTTGGGCGCTTCAAGTTTTGCTCCGCAGTAAATGCAGGGTTCTTCCTGATCGTATGTGCCCCGGGGGCATCCGGCAACGTCCATCAAGAACGCCGAGATAATATTAGTTACATCGGTAGTTTGTCCGACGTAACTTTTTTCGACAACGCTGCATGGTTTGAAAAGTGATTCAAGCCACGTTTCATCGAAGACATTAATGTGCCCCCAGGGAGGATTGATGCGCCCGCAGTTCGAGCATTTAGTCCTTCCGCAGCGAGTATCCTGACGATATGGGACGCCGACAATAATTTCATGGCGGGCTACGCGAATCATCTCTTGGACCGCTTGTTCTACTCCAGCGACATGTTCCAGAACTTCCGCGCAAAAGACACAGTCGAAGGAGTTGTCGGCGAATTGGAGCTCTCGCACGTTGCCGGCAACTTTAGTGACTCCTTCAATCTCGAACGTCGGCATTGAAAGGTCGAGCGCGGTTACATGTGCAAAGCGTTCACAAAGCAGTCTCGAAAAAAAACCGTCCCGCGCCCCAATATCAAGAACGGACGATAGGCCGGTCGGAAGCAGGCGGATCAAATCCGCTGTTCGCTCTGCTTCAGCGGGGCTTGCTCGATATGCTTCTAAGTCCATCGGTTCTTTGTCGGAATGGTTGTCTTATTTCCCCCGCCTGAATACAGACCATGTTGCATGATGCCGTTCCAATTCCTCGTCGAGCACCCCCAATAATATCCGTCTCCGATGATCGTGGCGCCACGCCGATAAACCGAAAACGTGACTAAGAGCCTATCCCAAAAGTCCCCTCTCCCTTTGGGAGAGGGTTAGGGTGAGGGTTTAATCGCCGTGAATTCGTAGTTCTAATCTCTTGCTGTGATTGAAGTTTGATGTTTTGGGATAGGCTCTAAATGCGCGTACAACCGCTCCTCGATGATTTGCCGGTCTGAACTCATGACCCCATTATGACCAGGCAACCTGCCTGCCGCAACCTCTAGGTACTCCGTACCACCGCTTTAAGAACCTGTTCCACCCGCGATTCATCCGATAGATAATATACCCAACCCCTTTCTCACTTTGCCGTCTTGCAATATCTGTCCCATTACGGCGTAATGCGCCGGTACACATACACGGCATCCGACTGCCGGTCGAAGTCTTCGATCGGCCGGAATGATCGCCAAAAGATCTCGGGACGAGTCATATCCTGCCAGAATATGTCGAGAACCTCGATTACCCGGTAGTCCGTTCCTCGAGCCTCCATAATTTTAATCAATTTATTGATATATTCTTTATTAGGGCCGAATACGATGAAATAGTCGGGAGGAAATTCTATTAAAGAGAAATGAATTAGCGGCAGAGACTCAAATTGTCCCTTTGGCGGGTAGGTCAAGTGCCAGGCATATATCGGGTCTGGCGCATGATACATCAGCGAAGGCTCGTTTAGGTCCGGATATACGCAAATGCTTTCTCCTTCGCGGACATGATCGTCGATCCATTTCACGGTAACATCTATTGAAGTAGCCCGCTGCTTCCAAAGTTCTCCAATAAATTCGGCGGGTCTAGAGCACCAGCTGCTTGGTGTAAAGGGAAAATTAAGGATGTTAAATCCAAAGACCGCGACGGCCAATGGCAGGGCAAAATACCATCGGCCTCTGCTGAGTGTCACGATAACCATTGCCGAAATGCCGATGCACAATGGCAGCAAGGGCACGAGGTAGCGAACGTCGGCGTATGGCGACAATTCTATAGGCTGGGGGGAGGCGATTGCAGCGACGACCGAATAGCAGATCACCGCGATCGATCCCCGCAAGAGCCAAACGTTTCGCGTCCATAAAATGACCGGCAGTCCTGCTAGCATGATAATGCCGACGCAGAATTCACAATTATTCAGGTCCCTGAAGTTCCACCAGATTATCGTTAACTTCTCGACAAAAAGGTTTTGTCCGGCCGTATC
>JBEKSO010000258.1:0-6352 GCA_049516935.1 Thermoguttaceae bacterium | reverse complement strand
CCCAGGTTTTTCCAAACCGCGACCGACCAACCTTCGGTCGGCGCCCGTCGCGGCTTTAATGGATTGGCTTTTATCGCTTGATAACGAATATGCAGTCCTAATCGTGATGGAAATGAGGCAAAAAGGCAACATCCTTAAAGAACTTGTCCCCCGATTCCATAAAACACAACGATTATTTTGCATCCCCGGGAGACGACCATCAGCCGCTTTAGGGGGATGCTAGATTTGAAATAACATCAATTGGGCGACGCTGTCGAACCGGATAAAAAGCCGATAAATAGTATATGGGTCTGTTTTCAAATCCCGTCTTATTGCCGTTATTGTTGATGGCCGCCCAAGCGGAAGCCCCGCTTAACGAGCGTTATCCCCGGGCGATCGAGGTTTTTCATTGCAATTTCGATCAATCCTCCGACGCCAATTTCGATGGCTGGCCGGACGGTTGGACCCGGCGGCGCGGGCAAGGGTATCCCAGCTACGTAAAGATCAAAATTCAGACCATTCCTGGGGACTGTCCCGATTTTCCTGTCAACGAAAATGGGACTGTCCCCTTAGGACAGCGGCAGTGTCTCCAGGTCGATCTGGACGGGGGCGGGGCAGCAGTGTTCAGCCCGCCCGTCGAAGTCGGCGCGCCTTTTAGCTACGTGTTGCAGGGTTGGCTTAGCACGCGGCAACTCCAACTGGATCGCGCATTTTTATCGGTCACATTCCTGGACGCCGACAAGCATCCGCTGGTTGCCTTCGAAAGTGAAAAAACGGCCGACTCGCGGGGCTGGAAAAAAATTAGCTTGGGCCCCATCGCGCCTCCCAGCCGCGAAACAAAATTGGCCGTCATTGGCTTGCACGTTGAACCGAGCGACGCCGAAGATTTAAAGGGTTCGGCGGCCTTTGCCGACATCCGGCTTATCCGTTTGCCGCGCTTGGAATTGAAAACGATTCAACCGCACAATCTTTTCATCCAGCCCGCCAAAGTTGAGGTGACTTGCTCTGCCTCCGGATTTGCCGATAAAAATGCCGATGTCGTCTTCAAACTGTTTGACGCCCTTGGCCATTGTCTGGCCGATGATACGCGCAAGTTGGGTGAAACAGCCGGCGATGCAAGTGGCGATCCGCAAGGCGCCTCCGCCGAAAAAACCCCCGCCCAGGCTTGCACCGTAAGTTGGGAACCGCCCATTCCCGGACCGGGGTTTTATCGGGTCCAAGTGGAGTTGCTCGCCGAGGGCGCGGCCCTTCAATCCCGCGATTTGACCCTGGCCGTCATTGAACCCCGGCGCGCACCCTCAGACGGCGAGTTCGGTTGGACTCTGCCCAACGCGGGCCATCCCATCCCGCTTGCTCAACTGAGTCCGCTCTTAAACCAGGCAGGCATTAACTGGGTCAAGTATCCCCTCTGGTTTTCTGCAAAAAACGGCGGCCAAACCCTCAATCAATTCCTCGACTTCGGCGAACAACTCAACGCCGAGGGCATTCAAATCGTGGGTTTATTAAACGATCCCCCCGATGAATTACGCGAGCAGTTTCCTTCCTTAAGGCCGCTTTCGGCCGCTGAAATATTCGGCGCCAAAGCCAAAGTCTGGTTTCCTTCCCTCGAACCCGTAGTCGCGCAACTGGCCGGGCAGGTTCGCTGGTGGCAATTGGGCGACGATGCCGACGACAGCCTGTCTTCCGCCCCGGATTTTGACGACAAACTCGCCGCGGTTAAAAAGGAATTCGATCGCGCGGCCCGCAATATCAACTTGGGTGTGGGATGGGATAGCGGGAATGCCTTGCCCAGCCCGGCAGCTGGCAAGAAACTCCCCTTGCGATTCGCGGCCATTTCCAGCCGCCAGCCGCTTTCCCCGAGCGAACTGGCCGCGTATCTCGAGACGGCCAAGGATTCGCCGCAATTGCGCTGGGTGTCGCTAAAACCCCTTTCCAAGTCGTCATATTCAATCGCCGACCGGGCTGAAGACCTCGTTAAGCGGATGATTGCCGCGAAAACACACGGCGCGGATGCCGTTTTTTGCCCCGATCCTTTCGATCCCGATTGCGGCTTGATGAACAAAGACGGCACGCCGGGCGATATGTTTTTGCCCTGGCGGACCGCGGCCCTGGAACTGGGCGGCGCCAAATTCATCGGCGCCATGCAGCTTCCGCACAATAGCCAAAGCCTGATCTTCGTCCGCGACAACGACGCCGTTATGGTCCTCTGGAACGATAAACCGGTGGAAGAGGTTTTGTACTTAGGCGAAGAGGTGAATCAGGTCGATTTATGGGGCCGCGCCCGCACCCCCGAAAAACGCGGAAATGACCAGGTTATCCAGGCCGATGCCCTGCCCGCCTTTGTCACCGGACTGAGCACGCCGATTGCCCGTTGGTATATCGATCTCAGTTTCGACCAGGAGCGCATGCCGAGCATAACCGGCCTGGCGCAGGCAAACGGTTTTCGGGTGAAAAATCCCTTCCCCTGCAAGGCGGCCGGAACCGCGGCCATCGTTGCACCCCGTGGTTGGATCGTCGAACCGAAACAGGTCTACTTTCACCTCGCCGCCGGCGAAGAGCTGCAACAGCCCATTTCAATCACTTTTCCCGACACCGCCGCCAGCGGCCGCCACGCCGTCCGCGTTGAATTCCAGATCCAGGCCGATCGGCCTTATAAATTCAGCGTCCTCAGGCATATCGAGATGGGACTGGGCGATGTCCGCATCGAGTACCAAACCCGGCTGAATTCGGACGACAAACTCGAAGTCCAGCAGCGGTTTGTCAACTCCACCGATCAGCCGGTCAGTTTCCGCTGCGAACTTTTTGCCCCCGATCGCCGCCGCTTGATGGTCGATGTTCTCGATCAAGGTCGGGGCCAAAACCCGCACACCTATGACCTGGAGGACGGCAAGGAACTACTGGGCAAAACCATCTGGCTCCGGGCCGCCGAAATCGACGGCCCCCGCATCATGAATTACCGCTTCACTGTGAAGAACGATGAATGAACTGCGGAGAGCGGCATAAAAGTTTATTTAGTTTCAGGTAATAAATTTCGCGTTTAACCATCAGAGCCGGGCCGTGTCGGCCCGGTATTATCGGGGTGACACGCCATGACTCTGACTTTTCATGCGACATTCTTTTCCTGAGATTCAATAGCCGCGACCGGGCACCAACGGGCACCATGCGTTGCATGGTCGGTTGGTCGGGGAGCGAGAATAGGGGATATGGAATAAAGTTATTTCAGAATGTAAAGCCGCGACCAGTGGTCGCGCTTTGACTACATAAAGCCGCGACCATTGGTCGCGATTGGCTCGATACGGCCCAACTCCGAATAACCCCGGCGAAATATGTAACTTTAAGGCGTGCCGATAAGCTGATTATCAGGATCCTGCCAAGTATATGTTGTCTCGGGAATCTTTTCCGTGTGCCCATCGAAGAATGTTACGTTAATCATTCCCCGATGATTGCTAGATAAAATCGTGTTTATTTTGGGGGAAGTAGAATATGTTCCCGAATCATAGGGAGGAACTGAATTAGGCGGCCATTGGAAAGCTAAAGAACCAAAGATCATGTTGTTCCACAATCCTGTCTGCAATCTCTCTGAAAGCATCACGGTGCGGTTTGGAGATTTTATTGAAGTAAGAGTCTGATCTGGCTCGCCTATGGTTCGATCACGAAATAATCTGACACTGTACCCGTCGCTGGTATCGCCCAAATTGACGGCATATGATAATCCGCCCACCGGATTGATTAGGCTATTCGAAGGGCAGATTAATTGCGGAACTTTTACAGGTATGCAGGGTTGGTTACCAGAAAGTGGATCGCATAGTTTACCGCCAACCAATACCGACCTCTGCCAATATTCCCACAAGTCCATGCGGCCCAAGTCGCCAAAGATAGTCATTACCCAATTTCGCGGAGCTGAACTTGAATCGGTAGGATTGGCGAAACTCAGCACCCCGGGCAATCGATCCTTGGTCATGGCATATTGGATCAGGGCCTTCCCCAATTCTTGTTGATTGTTAATACATTGCGTTGCCCGGGCGTTTTCGCGAGCGGCCTGGATGGCGGGGAATAATAGCCCCATCAATATCACTATGATCAAAACCACAACCAATATTTCGACCAATGTGAATCCGCGGCGATCTTTTCTTGTCGAGATCATTTTTACACCCTAGCAGGGGATTAAAGATTTTGGTGATACGGCTTTAAACGCCTTCTTATTGGGATTCGTGCACGGCAGGACGACTTTTAAAGTCCTCTTACTGAATTCGTACGCAGTAGGACGACTTTTAAAGTCGTCTTACACGATTCGTGCTCGGTAGGGCGACTTTTAAAATCGTCTTGCGGGGGTTGGGGCATCGACCTTTTTACTTCCGCCTCCCGACTAAATCCTACTCTCCATTTTCCCATGGAACTACAAAAAATGCCAGTCCAAAGAAAAGTTAAGGGCCGGGATTGAGGACTAGTCGGCAGTGGACGATGGGCCGTGGACGGTGGGTCGTGGACTGTGGGCAGTGGGCAGTGAATCGTATGTAGTGCGAAACCCCAAGCATTTTCGTAATTTGTCCTTCATCCCTCATCTCTCATCCCTCATCCTTGATCCTCATTACAATCCCCACCCCCCCCAATGACGGGGCTCAATTCTCGCCCAATTTGTAACATTTACTTGACGTGGACATCATTTTCTGCGACTATAATAGTAGGCAAATAACCGGGCCAAAGGAGGATAACAATATGATTTTGAAAAGACGCGGATTCACCCTGGTCGAGTTGTTGGTGGTAATCACCATTATCGCCATGCTTGTGGGCTTGCTCATGCCCGCCGTGCAATCGGCCCGCGAAGCCGGCCGGCGCGCTCAGTGCATGAATAATCAACATCAGATTGTGATTGCATTACATCAACATGATAGTGAAAAAGGCTATTTGCCGGGCTATGTCGGCGAATATCGCTCCGGCAGCGGCGCCACTATAAGTCAACGGAAAATCAGTTGGTGGGTAGCCATCCTCCCTTACCTCGGCCGTATGGATGTGAGCGATCGCTGGAAAGATCTGATTCAATATCCCTCAAACAACCCTGGCGACAGCAGTATTACAAGTAATTTGGTGCCGGCGATTTATATGAAAATCGCCAATTGTCCCAGTTATTCGCCGCCATCGGCAAACGATTCATGGTTATCCTACCGGGTTAATGTGGGTCGAATGATGCACGATAGTTTTGATGGAGATACTGCTCCCACCACTCAATATATTCCAGCCGAGGGTGTATTTACCGATCAATATTCGGATATTGCCAATGATCCTACTAAAGCCCAGGAACAAATTGTACAC
This sequence comes from Thermoguttaceae bacterium, assembly GCA_049516935.1. GTDB lineage: Bacteria > Planctomycetota > Planctomycetia > Pirellulales > Thermoguttaceae > JBEKIK01. The sequence continues at coordinate 1,063 of JBEKSO010000258.1, read as the reverse complement.
GTTAATCTTGGTTTTATCGATTCCAAAGACGGCACATCTTGCACGCTAATGATCTCGGAAAATGCGGCATCGGTTCCGCCCACCCCATACGCATTCGAGGGTAAATGGTCTCCTCTCATCGGGAATGCCAAATCGGATCCGATAGTTGATGGAGATCCGGCTACATTGGCTACGATTACTGCGAGCACATATTATCAAACAACAACGGTTACTAATGCACTACGGCTCGGTTTCAATTGGGCAGGCATGGACCCAAACGATCCTAATGGCGTAAAAACCAAAACCACAGCGACCCCGGCTACAAAAATGTACTCCAATCATCCCGGCGGGGTTGTCGCGTCCTTTTGCGATGGACACCAAACCTTTTTACGTACCGATCTCGAATCGGTTATCTACATGCAATTGATGTGCCCGTTCGACCGGGGCGTATATAATCCGACTATTGCTCTCGGCATAGTGGATCCCGCAAATCCCACCACAAACCCGGTTCCGCCTTTGGATGAAAATAAGTATTGATCGCTCCAGTTATTTATTGAGAATCAGGTAATAAATGACGCGTTTTAACATCAGAGCCGGGCCGTGTCGGCCCGGAATTACCGGGGCGACGCGCACCGGCTCTGACTTTTCATGCGACATTCTTTTTCTGAGACTCAATAGCCTGCCATTAATGCACAGCGGGGTAAACGGGTGAATAACCAATGTTGTCGTTCCCACGCTCCGGCTTAAACAAAATTCTCGTTCCCACGCTCCGCATGGGAACGAGGTAACTTTCAAATCATATTCTCCCGAATGTATTTGCCTCTCGGGCCAAATAAGTCCTCAAGCTCCATTCCGCGAGTTGAGGGCTTATTTTTTTCTCTTCACGCCCCCCTCAGTCGGGTAAAAATCTAACCAGCAGTTCAAATCGGTGCAAAGTAAATGTTAAACTTTGCCGATTATTGAGGCAGTGTAGATTAAGTGGACTTTAATACCTCTATGCTTAAATCGGCCATCTTACCCAGCTTGACATGATTCCGCTTTCCCCATGAACTATCCCTTATTCCGCCCTCCGCCTTTTGCCGCG
>JBEKSO010000257.1:0-6363 GCA_049516935.1 Thermoguttaceae bacterium | reverse complement strand
CGTGCTTCCCCCGGCATAAAGACCGGCCACAAAACCCTGAGCGGCCTTGCGAGTGTCTTCATCGAAGCGTTGCAGTTCGGGCCGGAAACTCTGGATCTGATCGTCGTAGGCAATGACGTTGAACAGGTCGCCCTGGCGCAGATTGTTCAGCACGTATTTGAGGGCGGCTTGTACTTGCTCGATTTTTTTGCCGCTCATGCTGCCCGAACGGTCGATCACGAAGATCACCGTTTTACCGGAAGGTTTATCAGAATCAGTCTCCGTTTTTCCAACTTCGGCCTTGATTTCCGGGCTGGCCAGGAGCAGGAAAAATCCCTCCTTTTCTCTTTCCGGCCGATAGCTTAACACCCGCGTGCCGATTTTGCCCTTGCCCACGTCGTAAAACAAGAGGAAATCGGAGGAGCGCACTTCGTTCTTGCTGGAATAGGCGATTGTGGCATGTTGCTGGTCGGGCCGTTTGATTTCGACGACATGGGTGGGGCTGTAAACGTTCTTGATCTCATCCTGGCTCTCGATCGATATGTTGACATCGACTTTTTCCACGGCGTCGGAAGTATATTTGGCCGTGCTCAAGGGAAATAGGAAGTCGGTCAGGCCTTCCTGCTTGCGGCAAAGCTGGGAATATCGCAGCGACACCGTGCGGCTGGCCCCGGCCGGAACCGGAAACACGCTGGTTTTGAACAAGCCCGTGCCCATCCACTCCAACAGCGCCGGGTCGCGATTTTTCCGCACTATCTCCTCGTACATCCGCCGGGCCTCGCCGGCGTCGAGCAATTTGGCCGGGTACTCTTTTCCGTCGATCATCAGCGTCATCTGCTCCACGGCCCCGTCGTATGGCAACGGGAAAACAAAAGCCACTTCCATGGGCAGGCTGCCGCTGTTGACAAACGTCTGCGAAACCTGGACCTGGGCCACCTGGTCGATCAACCGGGCATGAATGTCCAATTCCTTGATCTTGTAACTTACCGGAGGCTGGGGTCGGGGCACTGGAATAGGTCGCGGATGTGGCCAATGCTCCGGCGGCAAAATTATGATCGGCCGCGGCAAGCGTATTTGCTGATCCGGATCGGTCACTATCAAAATACCCTGGGCCCTGACAACAGCGGGCGAGAATAACATCGCCAAAACCAACAAACAAATGATCGTGCGGGACATGAGCGATTCTCCTTAAGTGTATTCCCACCCAGGAGCGTGGGAACGAGATGCTATTTTTTCAACCGATTAAACGGCCGACTGATAAATATCATAACCAATTCAACACCGCAAAACGGTAACAAGTTTGTCAATTACGGTCTGCATGCTACTGCCGACAGGATTAAGACGTTTTTTATAAATAGTTAGTTCCCAGACTGCTAAAATTCCGGCCCGATTAGGGGTTTTTTTCGTCGCCGGCAAAGAAATGTACTAAAATTGGGGAAGTGGAGAAGATGATAGGGCGATCCCCGTCGGTCGGGTTATATGGGCAAATTAGACAAACTGTCCCAATCTCAAAACCCACTTACTTTGTCAAGGGGATTTGACCCAATCTACATGTTTGATAGGATTTTAGTGTGATATCTCGTCCGCATATCTAGCGGAGTTTTTACATCTTTATATCATCACGAAAGGAAGGAACGCTATGCAAACGGCCAAGCAACTTTCGGTCTCGCTGGTGAACAAACCCGGGCGTTTAGCCGACATGCTCACGGCTCTAGCCAAGGAAAAAGTGAATTTTAAGGCGCTGGCGGTCATGGATTCCGGAAACCGGGGCACCGTACGTTTCGTGCCCGAAGATCTGCATACGGCTGCCGGAGTGCTGGATAAAATCAACATTCACTACGAAACCACCGAGGTCCTGTTGGCCGAAATACCCAACCAGCCGGGCGGATTCCGCAAGATCTGCGAGCGGCTGGCCGGCGAACATCTGAACATCGACTACGCTTATTGCTCCTTCAATAGCAGCAAAAAATCCAAAGGCGGCGTATTGGCGGTTGTCAAAGTAAACGATCTGGCCAAAGCCCAACGCTTGCTAAGCGAAAACGGCTTTGCCGGCCGCCGGCGTCCGCCCATGCGCAGGCCGCAGAAAGTGGTAACGCGATAAGTGGCACCAATTGCAGCAGGCATATCGTAGCAGGCATATCGTAGCAGGCACACTCCGTGTGCCGTCGTGCGAGGGACTGTACAGATTTTTGTGTCGGGGTGAAGTGGCACGGCCATCTTGGCCGTGTTTCTTCATGGACTGGAAGTTCGCGCCACCGATTGACACATAAATTCTTACAGCCCGTCGTGCGAGGACACGTGTATTCCACAAACGGCACTCACAGTGTGCCTGCTGCGTTGCAATCATTGAATGATTTCAATTGCTTCGCCACCTCTTCTTCCTAAATTGCCAATTACTCTTATTTTACGCAGTATTAAAAAAGGACATCAGCAAGGGGATAAAGCCATTTAACAAACCAATCGTACCGGTTTATTTCTGGTCTTGTTCTATTAGGCGGTTTTAGGGAAACTATCGCCGCTTTTTTGCTTATCTGCCGATGGGACTTTTCTCCAGCCCGGGCGTTCCACGCCTGGGGCCGCGAATTTTTTTATTCTATTAACGGTATCGAGATGCGCTACATATTGGCGACGGTATTGGTTGCTCTGGGAATGTCGGGATGTACCGTCCCGGAAATGTCCCCGCCACCGCCGGAAATGATTCCCTTTGAACAGACCGAAACGGTCTATCCCAATCCCGTGCTTATCCCGATATCCGATCCGCAGTGCGCCTGGGAAGCGGTGGCCGACGTGATCGACGATTATTTCAAGATCCAGCGCGAAGAGCCGGTCCGCCAGATCGGCGACACGTTCAACGAAGGACGGATCGAGACTTACTACCAGGTCAGCCCGACGCTGTTGGAACCTTGGCGGCGCGATACGGCGGGCGAGTACGAGCGGGTGGAAAATACCTTGCAAACCATGCGGCGGCGGGCAGTGGTCCGCGTGTGGCCCACCCAGGGCGGGCATTGGGTCGATGTCGCTGTGTTCAAGGAGTTGGAAAATCTGCCCACGCCCGAACACGCCTCGGCCGGCAGCGCCACCTTCCGCTACGACAGCTCGTTTACCCGCGTGGAAAATCCGGTCGTCGTGGATCAGTCCGGCGGATGCTGGATCCCCAAAGGCCGCGATCCGGTTCTGGAACAGCGGATCATCGGGCATCTGATTTCCAACTGCAACGAACTGGGATATAACTTGCAAGCGCAGGGGCCAGGTTTCGGAGTTCCGAGTTCAGGATTCGGGGTTCAGGATTCAGGAATCGGCATCCAGGATTACAAAAAATCCTTGCCGCCCGGCGGAACAATGCAATAAATATTGCAATCTTTTCATTCTCCGCCGCAGTTGGGCAAATTGACATGAATGAGCTGCGCTGTTAATTGATAGGGTAGGAAAGTGTTCATCGAGTTTGAAGGCATGCGCCAGGCCGGCCTGTTTTTTGTCAACGTCAAGGCCGTGGGAATCAAGGACGGAAAGACGGTCTGCGAGCATGAACTGACGACCGCCGGAGCGCCCAAGGCGCTAAAACTGACCACACACACCGGGCCCAAGGGTCTTCTGGCCGACGGGTCGGACGTGGCCTTTGTCGACTTCGAAGTCGTGGACGCCCAAGGCCGCCGCTGCCCGACCGACGAGGCCCGCGTAGATTTCGAGATCACAGGCCCCGCGATCTGGCGCGGCGGATTAAATGCCGCCAAGCTCAACTCGACCAACAACCTCTTTCTAGACACCCAATGCGGCATCAACCGTGTATTCATCCGCTCCACACTCACCCCAGGCCCGATCACTCTGAAAGCCACGCGCGAAGGTCTGCAGCCCGCCGAAGTCCGCATCGATTCCTTGCCCATTAAAATCAACGACGGACTGATGCTCGACCCGCCGCTAACCTTGCACACTCCCGTAGAATAAACGGTATACATTCGGCACAACGCGAATAAATAAACCTGTAAAGCGTCGTCCCTCAAGCCGCGAAGCGGCGTACTATGAAAGCCCAGGGCGGAGCGCAGCGCAGCCCTGGGATAGAAGTCGCGCCATCATCCCACTAGCCGCGAAGCGGCGCGCTACGATAGCCCCAGACGCAGTGCGCGACTTGTTCGCAGGGTCTTGCATGGCAAGCGCTAAGTTGCTAAAATCACTACCGATCCGAGGGGCTCTTATCCGGCCCAACCGGCATGGCCAAAGAATTACCACATCCCGAGGCCGGCCGGATAAATCCAAAATTCGGCCGCTTCAAAATGGACGGCATGTTGAGAAGTCTATGTTCGTTGCCGCGCATTTGGGATTCGGCCTTAACGCAAGATTGCGACTCATGGATTCCTTATGATCGCATGAGCATTTCTGGATTCGAGGAGATAGCCCATGGCATCTATAGAGATTGACAAGGCTTTACGTGAAATCCGCATTGCCTGCGACGCGCACATTAAAGATGGTTTTCATCCATTTGTCTTTATCGTGGGCGCGGGCGTCTCGCATCCTCCAATTCCATTGTCGTCTGAAATCCAGGAACACTGCCGTACCAAGGCGATGGCGGACGGAGAGCCAGATCTTGCACCAACCGGCGATGCGATGAAAGATTATTCGCACTGGTTCGACTGCGCGTATCCACACGCAGCGGAGCGCCAGTATTACCTTCAAGACCTGCTTAGAGACCAGCCGATCTCTGCGGCCAACTTACGCCTTGCTCATATTCTCGAATCGGGGCGAGTTGCTGACATCGTTGTTACCCCAAATTTTGACGACTTATTGGCACGCGGGCTTGCGCTTTTCGGGAAAGAGTGCGTGGTCTGCGATCATCCAAACACGGCACAGCGCATCGACCCAGAACGTCACAATGTCGTGCAGATAGTTCATGTGCATGGGAGTTACTGGTTCTATGACTGCTGCAATCTCTCGGATGAGATTTCCGACCGTTCCACTGGCTCTGCGCATTCCACAATGACGATGGGCAGCCTTCTTGATAGGGTATTTGCAAAGAGATCTCCACTTGTAGTTGGTTATGCAGGCTGGGAGGAAGATGTAATCATGGCATCGCTACGCCGCCGACTACAAGGACAGCGCCTTGCATATAGGCTCTACTGGTTCTGTTATCGCGATACCGATCTGGACCATCTGCCGGCGTGGCTCCGTGAGCACCGCGATGTGAGATTCGTTTTGCCGGCCCCTTCGTCGCGGCCAGCCGCGGATGTCTCGACGGTGCTCCCTGGGGCCGCCGTTACCGGCGATGGTAAATCACACGGTAGTTCGGCCCCAGAGCCGCTCTTGAGTGCGAGAAGCGTCTTGGATGCAATCGTGTCGGACTTCAAGCTCGATGCCCCGAAGTTGACGAGAGACCCTTTAACTTTTTACGAAGAACACCTAAAGCGATCTGTATTGTACGATAAGTCGAATCCAAATGAGGACCTATACAGTATCCAAGGGGTGATCCATCGCATTTCACAGGGGCGTAAGTTGGAAGCCCAGGCCAGGCAGGCGCGGGATATCGCTTTAGAGAAGGTGCGGGATGCGCTCAGGCGCTCGGAATACACGGAGGTTATCAAGAACGCTGCCGCGATCGATCCCGCTAGCCTTGAGATTCCGCAAGTGAACGAGCTAATTGCTGCAATGGAGGAGGCAATTAGGTCCGACAAACTCAAGGCGGACGACTCTGCTGAGGGACATGCTCCAGCCTGTAAGCTGTTAGCCCAACTTGCCGAGGCGCACCGATCTTCCCTTGAAACTCGCACTGACAAGCTGATATTTTGGGCTGGCGGTTCGCGAGCAAATCACCTTTATCAGAAACGAAACAATGTAGCGGACGCGGTAGCGCTCTTAGATGAACTGATTTCCCAATATGGAGCGCAAGACTCAAGCGAGCTAGAGGCCCTTTTGGCACGATGTTTCAATAGCAAGGGCTGTGCTCTAGAGAAGGGCGGTCAGCTTGAACAAGCCCTTAAAACCTTTGAAGAGACAAGCCATCGTTTTCCCAATTGTGGAGAGACGACTGTGTACGCTACCAACAACGCCGCGATCATGCTGAACAAGATGGGAAGGCTAGAAGAGGCGATTGATCAGAATGAACGGGCAATCGAGTGCATAAAACGATTTCCGAAAGAAGAGATGGTTAAAGCCGCGGAGATTGTTGAGAACTTTAGGAAGACATTGAACACCTCCCTAGCGGCTAAGAAAGCCGCAGCTGAGAAAGCCGCAGCTGAGAAAGCCGCAGCTGAGAAAGCCGCAGCCGAGAAAGCCGACGCCGAGAGCGGCGTGTCCGGGGCGGATTAAGAGGTCGGTAGTCTTTGTTTTCCAGACCATTTTTCGCATGGCCAATTCTTTCTCTTGAAATCCATTCTCCAATCTGCTACGCTCCGCTCC
>JBEKSO010000256.1:0-6399 GCA_049516935.1 Thermoguttaceae bacterium | reverse complement strand
ACACTGATCCTTTTTGGGTTCCCAAAGCAAATATAGTAACTGCCAATAAAGCAAACATCAAGATTGAACACTTGAATCGAATCCAAGCGGTCGCCCTTGTTATGGAACATCGCCCGACGCCGACAAAGGATATTGCAATCGAAAGAGTATCTCAGATTCTTAAAGAATTGTCACCGGAAGTCACCGAAGAACAAATCCTACTAGTTCGAGAGCGATTGACATCTGATCCAGTGTTCGAATCGGCCTGCAAGTAATTGTAATTATCTATCTTTTCCCAACTCACCTGAACGCAAACCGCTGAATTCCGAATTCCGCGAATTCCGGAATTCCGGGGACAGTTTACTCAATTATAAAATCGCTCTCTTGTTGGCAAATTGCTGAATACCAGGTAATTAGTCTATCAAATTGTATTGAACTATCAACAGTCATTTGCCGCCGGAGTTTGCCGACCGGCCGGCATCGAGCAAGGCTTTTTTTAGCGGCTCGATCCATTGGTTTTTTTGCGTATCGTAAACGCCGAAGCCGGAGCAGAATTCCCAGTAGGCGAAGCCCATCTTGCGTTTCAGGGTTTCGTCGGCCACGAAGGCGGTCCAGCGGGCGCGGGAATCCATGTCGGCCTTGTTGTATGCGCCAAACTCGCCCAGCCACATCGGGCGGCGATGCTCGACGGCCCAGGCGGTGGCCGCGTTTTATGAATAAAGGGAAAGTGAAAGACAGCTTAAGAGCTTATCCCAAAACAATATTCGTCATTCTGAGCGAAGCGAAGAATCTAGATGGAATACAACGGCAATAGTGGGTAATACGGGGCTGCAACCGAGATCCTTCGCTTCGCTCAGGATGACTTTTGGGATAGGCTCTAAGTATATAAAGGTTAACAATTATGAAATATTCCATTAAAATAACTTGAGGGAATGATCTTAGGGATTAATACGTATTCTAATTTAAGGTCGCGCAGATAGCAGATTTAAAACTCTTTATTTGGTAATAGGTTACGAATGCTAGTAACGCGCTGTTTTAAATTAGAATGCGTATAAGGAGTTGACATCTTATGATGGGGGCATATATTAATACCCAATTGTCCGAACATGAATAGAAGGATACAACTTCGGTTTATTGGCAAAAGTATCTATTATGCCATTAATGCGTGTTGTGATTACCGGCATGGGAGTAATTTCCCCTCTTGGGCTAAACGTGCCGACGATGTGGGAAAACTTGGTTGCCGGGAGATCGGGGATCGCTCCGATCACTTTATTCGACACTTCTAATTACGATGTGCATATAGCGGGCGAGGCGCGGGGTTTCGACCCGCTGAATTATTTATCCGCCAAAGAAGCCCGCCACACCGACCGATTCATTCAGTTTGCCCTGGCCGCGCTAATGGAAGTTCTTGCGCAGTCGAGATTTGTCGTGGACAAATATAATGCTTATGAAGTGGGTTGCTTCATTGGTTCGGGGATGGGGGGAATTTGGACTTTTACTGAAGAGCTGAAAGTGCTGGATAAGAAAGGCCCGCGGCGCGTGGACCCATTCCTTATCCCGTCCACCACGGTGGACGTGCCGTCAGTTCAGATCGCCCTGAAAACCGGTGCGCAGGGTCCCAACATGGGGTTGGTCTCGGCGTGTGCGACCAGCGCGGATGCCTTGGGCCACGCCTTCGAGACGATCCGCCACGGCCATGCCAGCGCGATGTTTTCAGGCGGATTCGAAGCGGCAGTCACACCAATTGGAGTAGCCGCATTCGACCGCATGGGCGCCCTATCGCACCGCAACGATGCCCCTGAAAAGGCCAGCCGCCCCTTCGATGCGACTCGAGATGGATTTGTAATCGCGGAAGGAGGCGCATTGCTGCTGCTGGAAGAGCGCGATTTTGCGCTTAGACGCGGCGCCGAGCCGTTAGCCGAAATTGTGAGTTATGCCGCCACCTCGGATGCCGTACATATGGCCGCCCCCGACGCCCAAGGCAATGGCGCGGCTCATAGTATAGCGCAGGCGATTGCCCGGGCAGGGATCGTACCCGAAGAAATCTCTTACATCAATGCCCACGGAACCAGCAGTCTAATCGGCGATCCGGCGGAAACCAAAGCGATAAAAAACGCACTGGGAGAGTATGCCTACCAGGTTCCGATATCTTCCACAAAATCCATGACCGGACACATGCTGGGCGGCGTAGGCGCGGCCGAGGCGGTCATCTGTGTCCAGGCGCTGCGCACGGGCCTGATTCCGCCGACGATCAACCTGAATAGACCCGATCCCGCCTGCGACCTTGATTATGTTCCGCACCGTTCTCGCAAGGCGGATCTTAGGGTGGTGGTCTCCAATTCGATTGGCTTCGGAGGACACAACTCGACACTAATCTTTCGCGCGTGTAAATAGCCGTCCAAAGCGACTACAGATTCCGAGCTTCCCAGCCTTTGCGCAACACAAAGGAATATCCAGGCGATTTCATCCCGACGAGAAGCTGAAATGTCTGCTCATTCATCCAGGATCGGGAGAAGAGGAAACGCCCGACTACGAGGTGTTGCGCGGCACACACAAGTTTCAGAACACTACGGGCTCAATCGTTGATCGCGTACATAAGATTCATGATCGCGGCATCATAGTAATGGGAAGCTTCGTGCTCGGCTTCGACCAGGAAAAGGAGGGCATGGACCGGGCGATCATCGACCGCATTGCAGACAGGGGAACGGCTCACGGCGCCGAGAAATCGTCCGTATTGCCTCTTGGAACCGCAAATCGGCGGCAAAGACGGCGCCAGACTGAGAGAAAGGCGGGGACCAGTGCAGTTCGAATTACAAGGGTATCCAGGAGCACGCCAAACGACAAGGCAACGCCCAATTCTTGGACGGCGCTGAGCGTGCCCGTGATCATCGAGGCAAAGGTCCCGGCCATAATCAGCCCGCAACTTGTAATAATGCTCCCTGTCCGCACTAGTGCAAAATGCAGACCCGGATAAAAGCCGAGCCGTTTCTGTTCTTCGGCTACGCGGCTTAGCAGATAGATGTTATAATCTTCGCCCAAAGCGATGAGCAGGACAAAGAGGTACATAGGCACCTTCCAATCCAGGCCGATGAAGCTTTGTCCGCGGATCCAGCTAAATAACAGGGTCGTAAATCCGATAGACACGAAATAGCCGAATAAGACCGAAACTACAAGAAACGCGCACGTTATGGGTCTGCGAAGAAGGACGATCAGTACGGCCATCACCGCGATCGGCACCAAAACTTGAATGAGCCGCATATCGGCGGCGCTGACTTCCTTCAAGTCGCGAATCTGAGCGGTGGGACCGGCGAAGAAGAAATGCGTGCCATACCACGGCGAGTTCGGATCCGTGGCCATGCCGGCCAACTGCCGTTCAAGGTAATCCAAAAAAGGGATGCTCTCTCGGCAAAACGGATCGATAGAGCACACGAGTTCGAAGCGAATGACTTTTCCGGCGTTTGCAGGGATGCGGGTCAAGAAATTATCTATGGCTTGAGCACGAATTACCCGGCGCGTAATCACCTCGCGCGCGCCGTATTGCTTCGATTGACTGCCAAGGGGATTCATTAGACTGTGGACCTTGAAAATGGGCCGCGTGGCTGCGCCCTGTGAGTCGGTATAGGTGATTTTCTGCAAGTATTCATCCAATTTGCCGACGTGCTGGCGCAAGGTTGCATTATCGTCGAACCCGCCCGACATGCGGTAAGCAAGCAACTCCACCGGTCCAATCTGTCCCGCGGGAAAATAGTCTCGCAGAAGACTTGTTCCCTTGACGCTGGAGCAATCAAGAGGCAATTCGCTCATCAAGTCATAATTGAGATTGATCGAAAGACCGTGATAAGCCAAGGGGGCAAGCGCAAGGATGATGCCGAGGAAAACCCATCCCGGCCGCGATAAAATTGCACGAGCGAACCATTCCTAGAAGCCTGACATCGTTGAGTCAGCCGCCGGAGTCCGATGCGGCGAAGCATCCGCGGGTTCGCCGCGCCCCGACGGCCGGTTTCTCAAATAGAGCCGGCTGGAGAAGGGCCAGAAGACTATCCAACCTGCGGCGCGAAGCAACGCGGGAGCCAGCGTTAAACTTGCGGCCAAAACCACGGCCAAACACATGGCTATGGTAGGGCCGCTGCTATGGTATTTCCCAAACGCACAGAAAAGCATCATTCCCAGTCCTAGAATCGTGGTCATTGCACTGGCTGTCACCGTGGAGCCGACACGTCCCAAAGTTTGGGCCAGGGCAGCAGCAGGAGTTTGACCGTGGTCCAGTCTTTCTCTGTATCGAGAGATCAAAAACAGACAAAAATCCGTGCCCGCTCCCCAAAGTATTACAACCACGAATATTCGAGTAGTCTTGAAGATCCGATAATCGATCCAGGCGCTCTGGTCGCAGATCTGCGCCAATATGGCCACAACTCCCAATGCCACCATCAAAGAGACTATGATCGTGATGATGGGAACGATTACCAGCACCGGGGCTCGATAAACCACCAGCAGAATAAACACTACCAGCAAAATCGTCGAAATCTCGGTATTGCGAATACTCTCATCGATGGCCGATTGCATATCGCTGCCGATAGCCGCCGATCCGGTCACGCCGAGTTTAAGATCTTCGGGAAAGTCGTCCCGGCTTTGGAGTGATTGCATCGTCTCAACGATTTGCCGCACTAACCGCTGATTGTCGACGGCCATGAACTCGGTGCGCAATCGAACCACCACCAGCACGGTCTGGCCATTTGGGCCGGCGTCGCTAATAAGCATGCGGCCGACGACAGGCTCATCATAGGTTAGGACTTCGGCGATGGAGTCATCAGACTGCCGCTTATGGGAAAAAATCTCGGCAAGCCTGTCGGCAATGTCAAAATCGATCGATCGCAGCGGGCCGTCGCGCCGCGCCACCACCATGATAATCTGGCTCTGAGATTCACAATTGGGGAAAGCCTCTTTCAGCAACCGATCCGCTTGCACGCTCTGCATGGAACTGGGGAGGTATGCGAAATCACCATCGTGTGTGACGTCATCCCAGCGCGGCCCTTTGTAGTGTATGAAGACGGTCAGGGCCGCCCAACCCAAAAGTACGAATATCCAGTGCCGTATGATAAAAGCTCCCAAACGATCAAACATAATAAATTTTTCCAGGTTCAGATGGGAACGTAATCGTCGGTTTGCGATTATTTTTATTTTCCGGGGACGGAATACGTAATTATTATTGACCTTTGCATGGCGAATGAACCGAGGCCGACCAATGGGAGGCCGGAAAATACAACAAAAAGGCTGTCTTGTCGGACCATTATCTAAGCAAACATCAATAAACGACTCATTTTATATATCGGAAGTTTTGGAACAAGCAAATCAAATTGAGGAAAAACGCACTCGCGACATCAGTCCCCGGACTTTTCCGCCTGCCCGGCGTTGAGCAGGGCTTTTTTTAGCGGCTCGATCCACTGGTTTTTTGGGGGGTCGAATACGCCGAAGCCGGAGCAGAACTCCCAATAGGCGAAGCCCATTTTGCGTTTGAGGGCTTCGTCGGCCACGAAGGCGGTCCAGCGGGCGCGGGAATCCATGTCGGCCTTGTTGTACGAGCCGAACTCGCCCAGCCACATCGGGCGGCGATGCTCGACGGCCCAGGTAATGGCCTTGTCCAGATCGAGCATAACGGCCATCTGCTCCTTTTTCGTGCCGGTCCATTTATTGCCCAGCCAAGTTTGGGCCTCGGGGCCGGCCCATTCCGCGCCCTGATGCGTGAATTGGAACGGGCTGTAGTAGTGGACCGTGGCAACCAGGTGACGGTCGTCCTTGGGCAACTCGAGGGTCGGCAGGTCGCCGATGCCGTTCCAACCAACGGGGCCAACCACAATCTGCCGCGTGGGATTACTGGACCGGATTATGCGGATGGCTTCGCTCGAAATCTGGTTCCACATTTCCGCCGTCAGTTTGTCGTGCGGTTCGTTGAGGAGTTCGAAGGCCAGTTCGGGCGGATAGGCCTTGTAATGCTCGGCAATCTGTTGCCACATGGCGATGAATCGCTCACTATGATTGTCAGGATCGGTAAAGATTTCCTCGTAGTGGTGCATGTTCACCACGGGAATGAGATGGCGTTTTAGGGCCTGATTGATTGCCCAGTCCACGCGGTCGAAGAACTTGGCGTCGATGCTGTATGGGGGCGACTCGTCGGCGTGGGCCGACCAGCGGACTGGGATGCGGACGGAGTCGAATCCGGCCGCCGCGATTTTTTCGAAATATTCTTCCTTGAGCACGACGCCCCAATCGCCTTCCTTGGGTGCATCCAGGGCATTGCCCAGATTCACGCCACGGCCGAAAACGGGCTTTAATTGTTTGAAAAACGGATCGGCGAAGATTGTCTGCATTTCGCTGCGGTCGAAGCACACGGCCCGGATGTTGTCGACCAGAAAACGATGCGAC
>JBEKSO010000255.1:0-6411 GCA_049516935.1 Thermoguttaceae bacterium | reverse complement strand
AATTCGGCGGCCTCGACGGCCACGTTGGTTTGCGCCTCTTCGGTGCTGGCCCCAAGGTGCGGCGTGCATAGTACGCCGGGCATTCCGAACAAGGGGCTTTTCGTGCATGGTTCTTCAGGATACACGTCCAGGGCAACTCCCGCGATTTGTCCGCTCTTGAGGCCCTCGACCAGTGCCGCTTCGTCGAAAATTCCGCCCCGGGCGCAGTTGATCAGCCTGGCCCCTTTCTTCATCATGGCGATTTCCTTGTGGCTGATGAGATTTTTGGTTTCGTTGTTCAGCGGCGTATGAACGGTCAGATAATCCACCGAGGGGAGCATTTCCCTTGCCGATTGCACGGTTTCGACGCCCAGCTCTTTTGCCCTGGCGGCGGGCAGAAAGGGATCGTAACCGAGAATCCGCATTTCCAAGGCCCGGGCGCGAATGGCCACGGCCTGCCCGATCCGGCCCAACCCGATGATGCCCAGGGTTTTACCGGCCAATTGCGTGCCCATGAATTTTTTCCGATCCCAGCGCCCTTCGACAAGCGATTGATACGCCGGGGCGATGTTCCGCGACATGCCGAACATCAAGGCCAGTGTTTGTTCGGCGGTTGAAAGGGTGTTGCCGCCGGGCGTGTTCATTACCACGATGCCGTGCCGGGTGGCGGCTTTTACGTCGATGTTGTCCACGCCCACGCCGGCCCTGGCGATGGCCCTCAGGCGGGTGTTGCCTTCCATGGCCTCGGCCGTGATTTTCACCCCGCTGCGGCAAATCGCCCCGTCGAATTCCATCAGCGTTTTGCGGAGCTCCTCGCCCTTTAGTCCGGTTTTTACAACCACTTCCAAATTGCCGGCCGATTCCAGCAATTTCAACCCGTCTTGCGAAAGGTCGTCCAAAACAATGATCCGTGCCATGATTTTTCCTTGCTATAAGGTTAAAAAATGATTATCGCGTTTACAAATTTTATCAGGTATAAATACCAGTCAAACATCACCTGTTTATGATATTTCCAAGACCCCGCCGCATTATCCCAGGTTCGCAATTTAACAACTAACCTTGCCAGCTAAAGCAAAATTATTCAATAGCTTAACAATTATGCGCCGCTAGACAAGTGCCGAAAAAAATACTGGAGGCCGTGGAAGACTGTAGAAAAAATCGTTTGGTGCCATGCTCACGCTTGCGTGAGCATGAGAAATACCCACAAACATGGCCACGCAAGCGTGGCCATGGCGCCCAAAAACTCATTTTTATTGATTTTTCAGCATGTTGCCGGACTGAAACCGATAACAATCTAATGTTCTCAGCCCACCGCCAACTGCCCCCCGCCCACTCTTTACCCTCCCCTGCCCCATGGCAGGTTTGCCCAAATTCGCTCGGTGAGACTTTGCGGCAAAGAAGGCACCTGGGCCAGGTGACGGCATACGGTCCGGGCGAGTGCTCCTGTTTTACGCACGGAACAAATAAACTCGGCCGCCCCGGCCTCCTGCATGAGCCACTTATAAGGCGCCAGATCGCGATCGGCCACGATAGCAAAACGAAACAGAGGGAACTCCGCCTGCCAATTCCTGGCAAAATCCAGGGTTTCTTCAATTTTCCCTTCGCTAAGTTCCAAAACTACAAACGATGCCTGCGATTCCCCCATAACCGACCCGCAATCCTCCGGACTTCTAGTTTCCCAAACGCGAATTCCGGTGTCGGCCAATTCCCGCCGCAAGGCCAGTGCCCAGCGTCCAGTCCGCTCACACACCACAAGTCGGGCAGGCTTGGCTTCGTATGGCATTATAGGGGATTATAGTATTTGTGCCGCAATTTTCTTGTAAAGCCGCGACCAGTGGTCGCGCCAAATGAATGACTTAATGATCGGAGATTAGCCAAAGCGGAGGGTGGCTAGTGGTCAGTGCGAAACCGCAAGCGGTTTTTATTTGTTAATTCAGCAATCAGCATTCAGCATTTTCATGCATCCTTCATCCTTCATCCTTTTTCTCAGTCCCTAGACCCTATCTCCCAATACACGCCGTCCAACCACGTACGCCACATCTCGTATTTCGGATTATTGAGTTTCAATGCAAGCAAGGGGTTGCGCTTGGGGCGAGCGGGATGGCGTACCAATTTCATCCGTGCTTCATGGGGTGTGCGCCCGCCTTTCTGGATGTTGCAGCCCAGACACGCGCAAACCACGTTCTCCCAAGTGGTTTCACCGCCGCGGCTGCGGGGAACGATGTGGTCCAGGCTCAATTGATGCGTGGGATAGCGCCTGCCGCAATATTGACACGTGTGTTCATCCCGCGCCAGCACGTTGCGCCGGTTAAGATGCAAATGCTGCTTCGGCAGGCGATCGTACATCAGCAGCCGGATGACCCGGGGCACCTGAATCTCGAATCCAACCGCGCGAATCCAATCTTCGTGAGGTTGTTTGTAGTCGGCGCGCATTTCGCTTATTTCCTGCCAGGTTTGGAAAGAATAATTGGCAAACTGGCCTTCCTCCAAATGAATCACTTCGGCTATCTCGCGAAACAGCAGGCAAAAGGCCCTGCGGACATTTACAATGTGCACTGCCATATAAAGCCGATTGAGCACCAAAACGCTCGAGCTTAATGCCCCTCCGGACGGGGCATGCGGGGCGGCGTGCGCAGTATGCGCGACTTTGCCCGGACTGTGCGCCCGGCTATGGTGATCGCGGATCGTTTGCACCCTATGCACGGACAAACTCCCCTGTCAGGGCGACTTTAAAGGTCGTCCTGGATGATATTAAAATCAGCCTATATTCCTACTATTTTCCGACGGGAAAAAATCCGCCGGAGAAATTGCCGCATGGTCTGGCTTTCACGATCAGTCTTTATTTTAACTCAATTTCACCCATATTGCCAGATGGGCTAAAAAACGAGGGGCTTTCCCGTTTTTCGTGCCAACAAAAATAGGACTGTCCTTTTAGGCAGCTAAAAAAAGACCTAGTAAGATCACCAATTTCAGGGGGTTTTAAGATTGCATGCCAAACCGCGCCAAAATTATGCAAAACTTTTTCATGACCCCTTAAACGATGGAATTTATATTTCCCCGGACCTTGAAAAAACGGCGATTCCGAAAAAACCGGGAAAAAATTTCCGCCCGGTCATCTTGCCAGACGTTGGCACTAGGCATTAGTATGAAGGTTAACGGAAGCAAACGGGAGCGTCTCTAAAATTTGAACCTAGGCATCGACCGATTTAATCAGGGAGCGGTTAAATGATTCGGTACTCATGTGATCTGTGCAAGCGAGAACTCGATTCTGAAGTCGATCTCCGCTATGTTGTCAAAATCGAAGTCTATGCCGCCTATGACCCCGAAACAACCAGCGAAGACGAAAACGATCGCGACCACCTCCAGGAAATTCAGGATATTCTGGAATGCCTGGAAGACGCCGACGACGACCTGATCGGCAACGACGTGTACCAGCAACTGCGCTTCGATCTCTGCCCGGAATGCCGCAAAAAATTCCTGCAAAATCCGCTGGGCCGCGAAACCGCAAAAGCCTTCGGCTTCAGCTCGAACTAGAACCGCCTTGTTTTCCCCCTAAACCGCTCGCGGTTTGGCGATACGATTTTCACCTGTGCGAACCGCCGAGCCTTTGGCCTAAGACAATCGCAAGCCAATATCTTTTTGTCGGGAAATCCAACCGCTCTAGTAACCCAGCGGGGAATTGAATAGCATTCTATAATTCTGTAAGATATCGGCACTTCCGATGGATCAATTATTTTAAATTCGTTATATTATGTCCTTGGAATTTCCCTAGCGTCAACGAAAAGGCAATATTCTCGGTAGTCGTAAAACAGAGAAAACATGGAACTTGCGGACTTGCAGGCGTTGATTGCGAAGAGAGGTTGCGAACTCCTGTATTATACAGAAGGCAAAGTGGCCTCGATTCGATTACCCTCCAAAGAGCAAGTAATGGTCAGCATGGGGACGTCGTCGATAAAGGTGTTTCGCAAGCATTGGCTTTTCGGTTGGGTGATCCCAAGGACGATTCTATACGTTGACCTAGCGTCAATTGGATGGGATCAATGCATTCCACTAACACGCGCCGTAGCGTCTGTATTGCTTGTGGCCAAGGCCGTAGACTTGCTTTCACAGACAGGGTCAATTAGTGAGATGAATGAAAAGTACGGAAGCCACTTTATGGACCTGCTAATGGAGTCGGCGGACAAGGACATGGGAAAAAAATGTTAGGAAATGGATAATGGGACATCACTGATTTTTTCTGAACGCAATGTGGGGAAATTAGTAATGTTCCCCTTTTTACGTCAAAGGAGAAACAGACGTGGATAATCAAAACTTAGAAGCAGTGAAGGCCAGGGCCGATAAAGATCTAGAAGAGGTAGAAAGACTACTAAACGACCTAGACTACACTTTCGCGGATGGTACAGCCGAAGCGTGGTATAAACAGTTGAAGGATCATGCCAAGCGTTGCCATGAGCATAGCCTGGAGTTTCTTGCACGGAGATTGGAGTCGGTATCTGATCGAGTGCAACAACGAGCGAAAGAGTTCGGTGAGTGGTAGACATCAACCGACGACGAATACATGTACGGATAACAAGAAATCACTGATTTTTTTAGAACGTAATGGGGGAAAATATGTGATTTCCACCTTTTTACGCCTCGGGCGTGGAATGTATAAAGCAAAGGACAAACTTATGAGACTCTGGTCGTATCAGTCGCCCGACTTCTCGCTTGTCGAAGGAAACGTTGATCCCGATAAGTCGCAGTACGCCCAGAAGTATAAGGCCGCCTACCAACAGCTTTGGGGTATCGTTGGAGATCAAATCGTCTGGTGCTGCACGTCAAGTGACGACTGGTATCAAAAGTCTGGATTCTGTGAGTGGGTGTTGGAGGTGCCGGAAGATCGTTTCTATCGGATCGTCGATGAAATGGTATGGGCAGGTATTCGAAGGGAGTCTTGTTGTCCACAAAGATTGCGATCGCAACTGCTGGCCAAAGCAATCGAAAAGTACCCTAACAGCGTCGATGCCTACGCGTGGCTTGACCGGCAAGTAAAACGGCTCGTGCATCCCCCAGGAGATCCGTGGGGCTCATTGTTTCTGAACGATCCCAATGATTTTAGAGCGAGTATCCTCCTGCGGCATCCTGTCGAGCGTGATTGGGTGAAATCGGTGAGCGTGTACCCCACTGCCATCTAATTTAGTAGCGGGCTGGCGTCGAATCACTCGCTGTATTAACGGCACATCCACTCGATGTCGTTGGTATAATTCCGGTAATTCCGTGGTAATTCCGGGGGTAATTCCGGGGACGAATTCCGCGAATTCCGGGCGAATTCCGGGGACGCCTTACTTAATTTTCGGTTCATTGGATTGTTTGCCGTTGTTTCATGGCCGCTTGGCTGATTTCCTCAAAGGATTTGTCGACCGGACAGTAAGTTGCCGCCGGGCGTCGTCGAACAGACTTTAATGCGGCGTAGGAGCGGACTGGGACGGGGGCGGAGTGTTTTGGGGGTTCGACAGGCCGGCGCGGTAGGAGTTCAGCCAATCTTCGATCTGCTTGGCCAGGGTGGTTCTTCCTCGAGATCGCGCCACTTCCAGGGCTTTCTCGGCCTCGGCCAGGGCTTCGGAAGATCGGCCCGCCCGGGCGTACGCCGATATCAAATTAACACGCGCCGCGTTGTCGTCTGGAGCGATCCGCAATGCCTGTTGATAATGATCTATAGCTTCATCGAGCCGGCCGGGCACATTCCCCACAAACAACACTCGATCCAATTCGTGGTATTAGGCCGCCGAATAATACTCCGGGGCTTCGTTCGTACACCACAATCGGCACAGCCCGTCCTGGACCTTGACAAGCGGGTTATTCGTCAAAAGCAATTCGTCATCAAGACCAAACTCTCCCGCTATACAAGGAAAATAAGCAATCAAGGCCGCGACCGCTATCAGCACCACGCCGGCCGACACGCCCAGCGGCGCCGATTGGATAAAAGCGCCGAATCGGGCCTGCGGAGGGTGTTTCTCAAGGGATTTCTTGCGCCTGATCATGAACCGACTGCCGGATAGGAAGAACTCAAGGACCGCTTAGGGGCCTGCATTCACTTATTTTATATTGCTTCCATAGCGGGTTGAAGTAGGGGCATTTTAGATGCCTTGCAACGGCCGCTTGAGAAAAAACTCACCCGCACTTATAATAAGGAGTTTCAATCCATAATTTCCTGACATATTTAAGCAATAAGGAACTATCACGTGAGCAATAAAAATACTTTGCGTATCGCGGTGATCGGCGGAGACGGCACCGGACCGGAGGTTGCGGCCGAGGGCGTCAAGGTGCTTCGGGCCGTCGCCAAATTGGAAGGTTTTCAAGTAGAGACAAAGGATTACGATCTGGGCGGAAATCGATATCTGAAAACCGGCGAAATCCTGCCCCCGGCCGTGCTCGAGGAATTGCGGACCTTTC
>JBEKSO010000254.1:0-6457 GCA_049516935.1 Thermoguttaceae bacterium | reverse complement strand
GACAGGGCCATGCCCAACTGCATCATGTTGTTCGTGCATTCTGCCCGCCGCGCAGTTTCCCGGGCGGCTTGAATCGCCGGCATCAGCATGGATATCAAAATTCCAATGATCGCGATAACCACCAGCAATTCCACCAGTGTAAATGCGAAATGTTTTTTGCGTTTCATGGATCGGCTCCTATTTAAGTCCCATCGCCTCATTTAGCCCCCGGTGAATACAGCGGGGGTTTTGGTCGCGGTTTTTTCCGCACCGGGTTCGTAATAAATTATTTCAATTCCAAGGTTAATTCTTTGCTATATCGTACGCGATCCAGGGGATCGTCGGGAAAGTCGGCTTCAACTTTGACCAGGCGGCGGTTCTCATGCTCGGGGACCGATTTGACTTCGATTTTTACCGTCCCCGCGTCATCGCCGCCCAGATCTTTGGCGGAAATTTTCCATGTTTCGCCTTTATAATCGGCGTCGGCGGCCAGTTGCGCGGCCGCCCGCTCCATGCCCGATTCGGCCAACCATTGCACCTGTAAACTCCAACCCATGGTCCGCTGAGCACGGTGCGAAGACAGGGCCAGTTTTATTCCGGTGACCAACAGCACGCTGGCAATGGCCAGGCAGGCCAGAACCAGAATCAAGATCACTCCCCGCCTTTTTTCCCTTAATTGCTTCATGGCTTGTCCTCCGTCACCGACTGGGGACTGTCTTGATTTTCGCGCGGCGGAAATGGGACTTTCCCCTTTGCCGGCCCGGACAGCCGCAGGTCTAGGCCCAGCAGGGCTTCGATTCGCAGCGGAAACGCATGATAAATTTTTTCCGTTTGCGGCTTTGGCGATATTGCAATAACGATAATGGTTGCGTCGCCCTGCGCCTGGCTCTTGATAGACGCCTCCATGTCGGGCCTCAGCATGTAGGATTCCTGCCGCACAATCTTTTCGCCTTGCAGTTCGCAGCGATCGATTCGGCCGTCCAGGCACTGATAGCGCACCTTCGCGTCGTTGGCCGACTCGGGCAGAAGAGCGATTTCCGTATCTTTGCCGTCCGCCGCTGTTTTTTGCATCGCATGCACGTCGCCGCGGAACTGTTCGGCCAGGCGGCTTATGGTTCGGCTGTTTTCCAAGCGTTCCCGGCCGGCATTGTGGCTAATCATCAGCGCATACAGCATGCACAAGGCAATTCCCGCCAACGATGCGCCAACGGTCATGACAACCAGCATTTCGATCAAAAAATATCCGCGCCGCCGCTTCATCGTCGATACCTCCAAGCCGCAAGCCGCACCGGTTGGGTCCACTGGCCTTCGTCATCCTGCCAGCGGATTGTCACGGTGATGCGTTTGGCCTCCAATTTCCCCTCTCCCTTTGGGAGAGGGGCAGGGGGTGAGGGCCGCGATTCTTCATCGGCAATATCGATTTTGAGTTCTCCATCGGGTAAAGCCAGTTTGGTTTCCGGCGAAAGCGATATTTTCGCCAGCCCTTCGGCCGTCAAATCGCTCCACTGCCGGGCGGTTACCCGTTCCATTACGTTGGCGGCCTCGCCCAGCGCCGCTTGCCGATGGTCCAACGCCCGGCGCTGCGTTGCCGTGACCGCGAAATACCGCACGCACAGCGTCATTAAGGCCAAGAGCATCACGCCGGCCACGGCCATTTCCAGCAAATACAGTCCACGCCGCTTCATCGTCACACCACCTTTATAGCAGGCACACTCCGTGTGCCGTCTCATCGTCACACCACCTTTGTAGCAGGCACACTCCGTGTGCCGTCTCATCCTCCCGTCAACCTCATAATCAAAGAAACAAGCGGATAAAACAACCCCACCACTATGAACATTACCATCAAACCAATGCATATTATGACCGGCGGATACGCCACTTGCACCAATGCGTTGAGCCGGTAGGCCAGGCGGCGTCGATTGCTATCGGCCATTTCGCGCATGGCCCAAGGCAAATTACCCACTCGCTGCGCCGCTTTAAGAACCGCCTGATCGGCCCGCTTGATCAATCCATGACTGCATAGGCTTTCGCTCCAGTCCCTGCCCATGCGAATTTCCGCGCCCACGTAGCTCAGTTTTCGGCGAATGCTCGATTGAGGATACGTCCCGGCCAAGGTCAACACGCCATTGCCCAGCGGCTGATTGCTCTCGGCCGCCAGGGCCAGGCTGTCCAAAATTATCGCCGCGTGCCTGCGGCGCATAATCCTTGCGAGCCCGGGTGGGCTAAAATTGATCCAGCCCATGTAGTACACCATCAAATAAATAATCAGCCCGATAAACAACAGGAATAACAACATGAATATAAATCCAAATTGAACGATAAAATTGGACGTTCCTATCAACGCCGTCGTCATTACCGGTAAATCGGTCCTAAAATCACGAAATATTTTTTCATAGTTAGGGACAATCTTTATCAACATAAAAGTAAGGACGCCCGTGCCGAAAATTATCACCATGCCGATATAAACCAACTTGGCGAAAAAGGAATTCCCAATGATGGTGAATAAGTCTCGCGTCGATACGGCCTGCCGCAACGATTTAGCCAAGGCGCCGGAATCGTATCCCACGCGGATCATCGGCAAGACCTTTTGAGGCAAAATGCCCGGAACTAGATCGATGGCGTCGGGCAAGGAAACGCCCGAATTAAGCAATTGAGCCAATCTATGGGCTTTTTCGGCCAGCCGCCCGCCGCTTCCCCGGGCAAAGGCCTCGAGGGTCGGAACCAGGGGAATCCCCTTTTCGGCGGAAATCGCCAGCGACCAAAGCAGCGTATTCTGTTTAGATTTATAATATCGCCGCAGAATTTCTACTACTACGAAAACTGTCGCCATTAATACGACCCATGATGTCAACAAAACCGGCGAAAATGCAAGGCCGATCAGCCCGAGAACGATAAATATCCAACAAATTACAGTTATGATGGAATCAAATGTCTCGCCGATTAGTTTTCTCGGTCTCGCCAACTTGCGGACAATCACTAAAAACACGATTCCTAGAACTATCAGCACGATTGAGCCTAAAATAGCCTGGGTTGGGGTCATTGCCTGGCTCTGCTGTTGTCCATAATAATATTGTTGCGGCCCTCCGCCCGTCAGTCTTGTAATCAGTGATATTAAAGGCATAAACAGCCCCAACACAATCACACCGCAGAAACAGATGATCACGAGGAAAGTGGCGGGCAATAAAAATACTTCCAGGCTACGGCCTTGCGCGTTTGCCCGGCCCTCGAACATCTCGGCCGCCGATTGAAATGCGCCGCCAAGCGTCGATGCCTTCTCGCCTACTTCGATCATGGGCAACATATCGCAGGAAAATTGCCGTCTTGCCCCCATGCTCTCGCTCAACGAGCGGCCCTGCTCGATTTCCGCCGCTACCCTGCGACACGCCCGGGCCAGATATGCGTCCTGCACGCCTTTTGCCGTCAAACGCAAGGATTCCGGAAGCGGTATTCGTTGCTGCAAAAGCATCGCCATCAACCGCGAAAATCGGGCCATCTGACTCAATCTCAACAGCGGACCGATGAACGGCAGTATGTAAAACGCCGGCGAGATCCAGGAATTTATTATCCGCGTGCTTAAAATCAGCGGGATGGCCAAAAACAACGCCGTTATTGTTATTAGTGTGTATGCAAAAGGTTTGGCCCCCTCGAGCACCAATTTAGTTATTTGTGGAAGATCTGTTTTGAAGTCTCGCAATGTATGTCCAAACTGAGGTACGATATAAAAACATGCCAATATCGCCAAAAAACTCATCACAACCATTAAGAAAGCAGGATAAGCCAGGTTTAACCACACCAGCCTGCGCAGTTCGTGTTGCGTCCGCTCCAGGTCCACGAATTGTTCCAGGGCCTCGGCCAGATGGCCGCTGCGGATGCCCGCGGTAATAAGCCCCCGCAGATGAACCGGCAAGCGCCCGCCGATGGCCCCCAGCGCGTCTTCCAACGACACGCCTTGCTCAACCCTGTCGGCCAGATCGAGCAACACCCGGCGCAGCCTGCGCGTGGGCCATTCCTCGGCCATGGCCCGTAGGCCCGCCGGCAGCGGCAAACCCGCCTTGGCCAACTCGGCCACGCCGGCCGCCAACTCGGCGGCCTCGGCTGCCGAAAGCCTCATGGACGAAGCAACGTCGGGTGAATCGGCCGAACTCATACTAATCTTCCTATTTAGCCCCCGGTGAACACACCGGGGGCAAATTGATGTATTCTCAATCATTCCCCCCGTGTATTCACGGGGGGCTAAATATGTATCCTCACGCGTGTGCCAATGCGCGGAGCATCGTGGTATAGGGTATAAATAATGTCAAAGCGTATAAACAAGTAATCACGCCGGAAATGCACACCGTCAGAACAACGGGAGTAAACACCCGAAGCAGGTCGGCTTGATGTTCCGCCCGGCGATTATACATTTCGGCGGCGTGTTTTAAGGCCGGCACAAGGATGTTTTTTTGTGATGCCGCGGGCAATAGCCAGCGCAACAGCGGGGGAAACGCCGACGATTGCCCGTCCTGCCCAACAAGGCTTTGTCCGCCTTTGATCATTTCCGATGCATGCCGGGCGGCTTCGATCAGTCGCATATCGCCGGAGGCCTCGGCCGCCAGCATTAACGCCTCGGGCATGGGCGCCGAGTTTTCCACCAAGAGCGCTAGTATGTCGGCAAAAGCGGCGTTCCGCGACCAGGTCAACATCGACCCGAACCAAGGCATCTTCGCCGCCAGCCGGCCCAGGCCTGTAGCCCCGATCCACGTGGCACGGCGCGATCCCTGCCACACCAGATAAGCCAGCAACACCAGCAAAATCGGCACGCCCAGTCCCCAGTAGATCGCCCCCCGTCCGACCCAGGCCAAGACTACAAAAACCCCACGGCCGGGAACTTGCAATGCCATGAAGTCGGCTGCCAGGCCCGGGGCAAGTTTCCAGGAAAAAAATGCGAAACTCAACCAACCCAAAATCACAACGATAAAAGGATACAAGGCGGCTGAAATCATGCTCCGCCGGGTTTCGGCCAGACGGCGAATGCTGCCTGATAAAGATTCCAACGCCGCCGACAAGCGCCCGGCTCGCAATCCGGCTTCGATCACCGCGCGATAAACCGGCGGAAATTGGGCCGAACACTTGGAAATCAACTCCGGAAGCGACTCGCCTTGGCCGGCCCGCTGGGCCAACAAAGTGGTGATTTTACCCAGAGTTCCCGGCAAATCTTCGCCAATTTCGGCCAGATTCGTCTCCAGAGGCACGCCCGATCTTACCAATGCGGCTATCTCATCGTTTAGCGCGGTGAGTTGATCGAGCGTGATCGGGGGTGGATTGGGCAGGGCGTTCGTGGGCATAGAACATTCACTCAAATATAAAATATCAGAGGAAAGCGGATTCTCATGCCCGAGAACTACATATTTATATCAATGTTAATTGCCAAAGTAAAGTAGTAATTTTGGAAAAATTATGAAAATGCCCTGCTTGGGGCAGCAAATAATCGGCCACATCTGGTAAAGCTATTGATAGTCAAAACTAACGTCGCATAACATAGCCGGCGGCTAACAGCCGCCGGTGCGAATTCCCCACCAGCCCCATCTATAATATATTGCCGAATCCTAAAACCCGGCGGACTTCGGCCGGCGATGTCTGCCCGGCGTCCACCGCCTGGCACGCCCGGGTCCACCGGCTCACCATCCCGGCTTGCAAGGCAGATTTTTCCAATTCCGCCGTATCTGCGCGGGAAAGGACCGCCCGGCCCAGGTCGGTGCGGATCAAAACCACCAATTCCACGACCAAAAACCGCCCCTTATATCCGGTCCCCCGGCATGCCTCGCAACCAACGGCCCGGCGGACATGTTGCACATTTAGACCCAACCGGTCCTCCGCGTCGCTCGAATCCCGGGCGCAATCACACAATTGCCGCAGCAATCGCTGATTGAGCACCGCCAGCAAACCGCTCCGCAAAATATAGGGTTCTATGCCCATGTCCAACAACCGGCTCACGGTTTCGGCCGCGCTGCCGGCGTGAAACGTCGTCAACAGCAAGTGGCCGGTCAACGAGGCCTGCATGGCCGCGTCGGCCGTGGCCCGATCGCGGATTTCACCCACCAATATCACCTCCGGATCCTGCCGCATTAAAAATCGCAATCCCGAGGACAAATCAAGTCCCGCCTGCGGATTGACCTGCGACTGAGCCACGCCGTCTACCGCCACTTCGATCGGATCCTCGATTGATACCAAACTTCTTGCAGAACGTTGCAGGCACACTCCGTGTGCCGTCTCCGCACTCGGAGCGTGCGGTCCACCCGTCCCCGCAATCTCCCGCAAACAAGCATAAGCAGTCGTGGTTTTCCCGCTGCCTGCCGGCCCGGATATAACGATAGCTCCCGATGTCTCGGCCAGCAAATTTCGCAACGCCGTTAGCACGTCGGCCGGCAATCCAAGATCGTCCAATCGCTGATACAAGCTCGACCCGCCGAAGAACCGCACCACCGCCCGCTCGCCGTGC
>JBEKSO010000253.1:0-6490 GCA_049516935.1 Thermoguttaceae bacterium | reverse complement strand
ATCAAATTGGGATCGAACGGCCCCGGCACTTTTCCTTCAGCCGCATAAACATACACCGCGGCCAGGAGAATTGCGCTCAAGGTGGAGGAAATCAGGGAGATCAGGATGAGGATGACGACCGCGGCAGCCAGGGCAAGCCCGCCAAGGATGACGTGACCGCCGGACAAACCGTAAACTCCCAGGGCCGACACGATTGCCAATGGGACCAGCGCCGCCAGGAAGACCACGAAGAAAATCAGCCCGACGCTGACGTGCGCGCTTAGCGCCTCTCCCCAGGTCTTTTTCAGCAAAGCGGTCGAGCGTTTGACAGCTTCGATTGGGCCGGCCTTTTCCACCACGAGCACGGGCACCACCAGGTAAGTGACGATCGCCCAAGCCATTCCTATCAGGCCGGCAACAATTTGTCCGATCTTCTCCGATCTGGACTCGATGATCTTAAGCACCAGGCCGACCGTGGCGCTGACCAGGGCCCAGCCGGCTATCTGCGGCGCTCGGGCCATGGCGACTTGCAGACCGAAACTGATCGACGGCGTGCCGCCGCGGAAACGATGAACCACGCAGGCGACCAGCGCCGAATTGAAGAACACAATCACGAAGTAGTTTATGAAATAGAAGGCAAACAGCAATATATAGGAAAATACATCGTTGGGCACGCGCCCCTCTTTCATTATCGCCTGTAACTGAGGCGTCCCCCACAAAGGGATCGCAAAACTGGCCAGCACGATCATGCAAGCAACACTGCTTAATAAGGGAAACACTATCAACCGCTTCTCCTCTTTCAGCACTCGGAAGCTTTGCATCGCCAAATCCCAGCCAAATCCGATTTTTGTAAACATGGAACGACCTCCGGGAAGGGAATAAATGTAACATTTCCTATTCGCGACGGGGCTGGAGCCGATCCAAACCCACGATGCCGTACATCTTACCTAGCCGCCTAAAGATGTCCAGCACCCGCACCGAGAGCCTTAAGCCGCGGCGCCCCGGAGGCCAAAATTCAGCCGCCTCGAGTAAACCTGAAGGGTATTGATAAAACTGGTTCAAGGTCTTGAGATGCCGATTTTGAAAGACTAAAATAGAAACCGGCGGCGAAAGAGGTTATGACTCGGCCGCGAGCTGCTCGAAGGTAGAACCAAGCACAGGAGAAAACAGCAATGAGCCTGAAATGCAACCCGGCGTCAGCCGCCTTGGGCATGGTTGCCGCCGCTATAATTTCCGCAACTCTGTTGGCTGCCGACGCCGTAGATAAAAAGGGCCCGCCCGATGCAAAGCAAGCCAATCCCGCGCTGGCAAAGCCTCCGTCTGTCGAGGAAAAAACGGACAGCCAGGAGTCCGTTGATGCGTCCGGTCAAACCCGCTGGCAAAAAAGCGCGCAGCAACAGCGGGAACTGACCCGAGACGTGACCTGGCTCACCCACGAGCCGCTGGAATTTCTCATGCGCCGCGGCGACCATTTCGATGACGAAGCCGAGCGCTACCAGCGGATGTGCAATCCCGATAACCTGAAACGCATGGCCGCGGCCGGCGTGCGTTGGGGCCGGATTTTCTTCTATAAAGGATTCGGCCTGGAATACGAGCGGCCGCACATCGAACAGGCCAAACAAGCCGCCGATATCATGCACCAGTTGGGCATGAAGGTGGCCCTTTACATGGGCGGCACCATGTTCACCGAAACCCTGTACCGCGAAATTCCCGAGGCCAAGAACTGGGAGCAGCGCGACCAGAACGACCGCTGGGTGCCTTACGGGATCCAAACATACCGGCATTATGCCTGTCCCAACGAGCCGGCTTATCGGGAATATTTAAAGCGCATATTGCGGATCGGAGTGGAAGACTTGCACGCCGACGAGATATCGTTCGATAACATCATGCTCCAGGCCGAGCCCAAGTCCTGCCGTTGCCCGCGCTGCATGCTGGCATTCCACAATTTCCTCAAGCAGCATTATCCGACCAAAGAGGCGGTAGTGCGCCGCTTCGGTCTGCCCGACGTGGATTGGATCCGGGTGAACGAGTGGGACTCGTCCGCACAGCCCGACGGCCTAGCCGCGCTGAATGATCCGGTGCTCCAGGAGTGGGTCCGATTCCGCTGCCAGTCGCTGGCAAATTATACGAACGATCTCTACGACTACGTGAAGGGCCTCAATCCCAACGTGGTGGTGCATCTGAACATCAAGGGCGTTTACAGCTTTAATCGCTACTGGACCAATGCCGTCTATCATCCGCTGTTCGCCAATCACGTCGACGTGTTGGCATTCGATACGGGCGGGTACGACGCCCGCATAGACCCGGCCACCGGCGCGTTGGTTTCCCAGATCCGCTCCTACAAAATGGCCCGCCGCCTGGGATCAAGTTGCGAAGATTCGATGCGCGACGATCTTCGCGCCGCCATCCACATGGCCTTTGGCCGCCAGTCATCCGTCGCCGGTTACGTTGGCGCCCCGTTCGGTTCAGGGGCGCACAACGTGTTCACGCCCATCTTGGAGTTCTTTCGCGAGTACAACCAGCGCTACTACACCGGCGCCGACAACGTGGCCGACGTTGCCGTGCTGCGGAATTGGCCTTCCATGGCCTACAGCATCAATTCCACTTATGTTCCCGCCACGCTGATGGAGCAAGTGCTCATCCAGTACAAAATTCCCTTCGACCTTTTGTTCGATGAGCAACTCGACCGCATCGGCCGTTACGGCGCGGTGATCCTGGCCGGACAGGAATGCGTTTCCAACGACCAGGCGGAGACCCTCCTGCAATATGTCCGCGGCGGCGGATCACTGGTTCTGACCGGCAACACCGGGCAATACAACCAGTGGCGGGAACGGCGGCGCGCAAACCCCTTGCTCCCGGCGCGGACCGAAGGCAAGGGCCGCATTGTTTACATCCCCGAAATCGTCCGCGCCGACTCGCGAACTTCGAGAACGCCGGCCGACGACCAGGACCCAGAGCCGGGCGCAAACCTGACAAGAGGCCAGCGCATGTCGCCTGCCCAGTGGGTGCTGCCAAAGAACCACGCGGAGATTTATAAAGCCGTAGTCGACGCCCTGCCCAACGGCCTATCCATCACCACCGAGGCCCCGCTTACCACGGTAATGGAACTCCTCAATCGGCCCGCGACCCGCGAAACCATCGCTCATTTCATCAACTTCGACCGCCAAAACAAACTCGCCCCTTTCAGCGTCGCCTTGCGCAGGCAATTCCCCGGCCGGGTAAAATCCGTAACCTGCTTTTCCCCGGACGCCGACGATCCGGCCCAGGTGAGTTTCCAGGAATCGGGCGACTCGGTGACCTTCATCGTGCCTTCCACAAAACTCTATTCAATGATAGTGGTCGCACATGAATAAATTATGTGTAAATATAGCGGGGGCTGATTAAACCCGCTTGGCCGATATGGTCTCAAGATTGACAATGCCATGCTCGGCGGCGAAAATGCGATAAAGTTTTACCGCACTTCAACGATCAAATACCTATTGGGCTTCAAAAATCGCAAAATAAATAACGGCTCATTATGGATCAAGAAAAGCTTTCTCGGATTGTCTTTTTTGGATTATGTATTCTACTGCTGCTGGTAAGATCTTTTTTTGCCATAAAATTGCGTAAAGAAAGCGGTAAAAAGCCAAAAGACAAAGATGCAATTGCCCGGGAGGGAAAAGCGAATTATTTTTTTCGCCGCTTGATACTACTTCCGGCCCTTGCTGTTTCCGTATTTCTTTATTCTAAAAATCCGCAATGGATGGCAGTTCTTTCAATTCCATTTCCCCGATTGGGAATGTGGATTGGGGCCATTTTGGGACTGTGCGGCATCGCATTTCTGATATGGGTCCATGCGTGCCTGGGGAAAGAATGGTCGGTCAATCTGCAATTAAACGATGACCATCGCCTGATTCGATCCGGCCCTTATTCCCGAATCCGGCATCCCATGTATACCGCTTTATTCTCCGTTTATCTTGGTCTTGGCCTCATTTCATCCAATTACGTCATAATAATACTTATGATAATAGCGATAATTAGCCTGGCAATAAGAATACCAAAAGAAGAAAACATGTTGATCGAGAAATTTGGCGACGAGTATAAAACATATATGGAGAATACAGGAAAATTATTCCCTAAACTCTAAAATATTATTCCAGCCCAGGGCGGCTGGGCGGCACTGACGAAAGCGGCTAAGATTGTGTGCCACTGGCTTAGCCAGTGCTTGCGGCTTCCATCTCCTGATAAGTTCCGCATAAGCACTGGCAAAGCCAGTGGCACCCGCGCGACGTGATAGACCGAACCCCGCGAACCGAGCACCTCCGCTTCGCTCTGGGCGACTGACCGGCGAAACCGTGGACGCCTTGACAACGTTGCTACAGTATCGCTTTTACTCCTTTCATATCCGATCCATTTGCCGTCGCGATTCCCTGGTCAAGAAACCGGCATAAAGGCAGTTCCAAATGCCAGGTTTTGAAATAAGCCGAACATTTCCCGTAATTGTTGTCCAAAAGCACGTTGGGCGTATCGAGTAGGCAGGCCATCAGGTGTGCGTGAAGCCGATTGGTGACCAGGCACTCGCAGCCGAGCACGGCGGCGGCGGCGCGAATCACCATACGCCTAGCAAGCCGTTGCCAGCCGCGGCAGAAGGGCGCGGCGGGCAAGACTTTTCCAACCAGGAACACCACCCCCAGGATTGTCCACGCGAGATACATCTCGATCGGGGCCGTTTCAAACCAGTCGATACAGGCGGCTTTTTCCGACGTGAAAATCGATACCGGTCTGCCTCTTTTCCAGAACGGATTGATCAGGCTCAGGACATCGGGAAGGCCCACGCGACGCCGCGACTTCGGAACGGGGGTCACGTTGGTCCACTCCCAGTCGCGGCGCATGAGGTAGATGACGTCATACCGCGGTTCGATCCGGCCGAACTCGTGATTCAACGTGTGATGCAAAGGATAGAGAAACACCGCCATGTCCGGCGCCAGCGTTACGGTCGTCGTTGCGAATTCGGCGCAGGCCAGTTCGAAGCTGCGCCGGTCGCGCAGGAAAAGATGGAGGTCGCCGTGTTGACGCATGATTTCGGCCGACCGGCGCAACCGTTCCGGATCGCGGTAGTAGATCGCCTGCGGCAGGAAAACGATGCGGTGCCCGGGATAGGAACGAACTATCGCTTCGCGGTGGCGCTGATATCGGTAGAGATCGCCCATGTTCCCGCCCGCGTTGCAGAGGATGATGGTCCCCGGCGGGAGTTTTGGGAAGCGGAAGTTATCGACATGCCATCGCCCCAAGATCTCCAATCCGCTGCGTTGAAACCAGCACTCCGAAGCCAGCATCAACATCTGGTCGCCGACGTTGCCATGAATCGGATAATCGACATAGATCGCCCGGGAGCCGTGGGGAACGCATTCGGCCAAGGCCGAGGCCAGTCGATCCTGCTGGTTGCCCCAGAAAGCGGCCAACTGCCCCGCAACGGGGCGCGGAGGAATCTCGACGTTCAGTTTCTCCAGGATTCGGGACATGGGTTGGGACATTCTCACCGTTTCCCTGCTAAGAGGCGGCATCGGTAGGCGACACGGATTCGCCACGGTAGGGACCGTCCTTGACCACGCGAACCGTGATTCCGCCGCCAAATCGGTACTGCACCCCTCGCCACCAATGGGTGCGCACGAAAAAAGTCGAGATCAATCCGATCGGATAGACCGCTTGAGTCAGGGGAATAGCCAACAAGGCCCAAAAACCACTGCGGAGCCGGAGCCAGTCCGCCGGCTCCTTCCGTGCACGAAGGATCCGCCGCACGTAGAACTCCATGATCGCCAGCAGAAGAATCATGGAGGCCAGATAGCCGCCCAGTCCGGCGGCCGACCACCCGACGGCTCCCCAACGGCCGGACAACAGACCGAACAGCAGCAGCGCAAGGGCCGCTGCCAGGGCCGCGGAGGTCGCGATTCCGTGGGCAACCACGCCCCACCACCAAGGATTGGCCAAACGGACGGTCAGCAACTGGCGTTGCAGGAAGCGAAAAAAACCGGGCACGCTGCACCCTTCGCGATTGACCATCACCAGTGACGGCACAAAGGCCACGCGCCAACCGCGGGGGATCGCATATCGGCAAATCACGCTGTCCTCCCCGAATGCACGGCCCAAACGCTCCAGCAGACCTTGCTCCCGAAGAAGTCGGGCCCTTACGGCCAGCGACCCGCCCCAAGCGATCCCATACCAATACATTTGCACGACGGCCGCCGCGTTCCAAAGGTATCGCACCAGGCCGCCCCACGAGAGGTCGTCGGGCATATACCAGCGGTTTCCCGAGGAAATGCCGACCCGCGGATCGCTCAGGGGGGCAACCAACTCGCGGAGCCAGTCCCGGGGCGGGACCGTGTCGGAATCCAGCAGCGCCGCCACCTCGTACGAGTCGTTCAAGTTCGAGATCGCCTGCAACATTCCGCTGATTTTCAGGCTACAGGTCTCGCGGCGCTCGGTCAAGGCTCGGATTTGAACGTGCTTCGCTCCCGTACTGCGAATCGTTTCC
>JBEKSO010000252.1:0-6491 GCA_049516935.1 Thermoguttaceae bacterium | reverse complement strand
CGTGCCGGCGGAGGTAATCAATTCATCGGCCACGGCTTCAGGTCCAATTTTGCCGAGTTTATCCAGCACTCGCAGCACATGTATTGCACTATCAGCCAGACCGAGTTTTTCCAACAAGCCCGTCAAAACCATGCGGTTGTTCAAGCGAATTGTAAAATCTGTAAATCCAATGGCACGCATCAGGTCGTGGATGACCAGCGTAGTTTCGATATCGGCGGCGATGGACCGAGTGCCGATGGTGTCGAAATCGCACTGCATGAACTCGCGATACCGGCCGCGTTGGGTATTCTCGCCCCGCCATACCGTGGCGATGTGGTATCGCTTGAAGGGAATGCCCAACTCGCCGATATGCTGTGCGGCGAATCGGGCCAAAGGCACGGTAAGATCGAATCGCAACCCGACGTCACGGCCGCCGTGGTCCTTGAACTTGTAAAGCTGTTTGTCGGTCTCCTCGCTCCCCTTGCCGGCAAGAATTTCCAAGTATTCCAAGGCCGGGGTATCGATGGGGCTGAATCCATAGGAACGATATACCCGCCGGGCAACGTCGATCAGCCGCTCCCGGGGAATCATCGCCTCGGGCGGATAATCGCGAAATCCTTTTAACGTGCGGGGCGTAATTCGCTGCGGTTCGTTCACGGTTGGAATTAGAGATTAGAAAAAATAGTGGGCAGTGGGCGGTGGACAGTGGGCAGTCACACAGAGACTACCCGGTGCGAAACCGCCAACGGTTTCTTGTGAGTTTTATAATAATCAGTTTTCATTCTTCGGCCTACAGCCTATGGCCTCCGGTCTCCGTCTATTTCTACACCAAACTAGCAATTCAGGGAAGATGGGATAAGGGGGCTGTCCCCCGAGATCAGATAGAGATAAACTGCAATAGAGAAACATTTAAACTGTTAATAAGGCCATCAACAGGATTTTTGCATGTCCAAGCCAGTTCTCATTCTCCGTCATGTTCCCCACGAATCGGCGGGCACGCTGGAAAACGCCCTGGCCACGGCCCATCTGGAATTCCAATATCTCGATTTGTTTCACGAATATCCTGGTTCGCTCGATTGCGGGCAATACCTGGGCCTGGTTGTGCTAGGCGGACCGATGAACGTCGATGAAGTGCAAAAACACCCCTTTCTGGGAGACGATATACGGTGGATTCGGCAGACCGTCGAGGCCGGGATACCTATGCTGGGCATCTGCCTGGGTTCACAACTGCTTGCCAAGGCCTTTGGGGCCAGGGTATATCCCGGAAGGATCAAGGAAATCGGCTGGTACCCGCTGGAACTGACCATCGCGGCGGCCGAAGACCGGCTCTTTGCCGGATGCGGCCCGAATTTAACCGTCTTCCAATGGCACGGCGACACCTTCGATC
The DNA here is from genome assembly GCA_049516935.1 of Thermoguttaceae bacterium. Classification (GTDB taxonomy): domain Bacteria; phylum Planctomycetota; class Planctomycetia; order Pirellulales; family Thermoguttaceae; genus JBEKIK01. The sequence continues at coordinate 5,125 of JBEKSO010000252.1, read as the reverse complement.
TGCCGCCGGGCGCTGTTCATCTTGCCCAAAGCCCCCTGTGCCGCAATCAGGCGTTTCGCATCGGGCCGTCGGCCTATGGCCTGCAATTCCACATCGAGATGACTGTTGAGATGATCGAAGATTGGCTGACCGAGTCGGGCAACCGCGGCGAATTAGCATCGCTGGATTATATCGATGCAAAACTTATCCGTCAAAAAACGCCTCAAGATTTGCCCGGCTTGCAGACCCTGGCCGATAAGGTTCTGGGCCGTTTTGCCGAGTTGTGCCGGGAAAGAATTTAGAGTCTATCCCAAAACAATATTCGTCATTCTGAGCGAAGCGAAGAATCTGGAATGAAGATAATGGCATAAATGCATAATATGGGGCTGCAACCGAGATCCTTCGCTCCGCTCAGGATGACTTTTGGGATAGGCTATTAGCCTCGAAGCCTTTTACCGCCCTTTTACCGCCCCATGATGTCGGTGGACGCCCAGCCGACTTCTATATCGATGTGATCGGTCTTAACCTGCACATAGACCGATTGCCCCAAGGCCGGAGTATGCAAAGAACTGTCCGCTGTTTTTAGGGTGATCAAGCGAGGCGGGGCGGGTGTGGGGACTTTGCCCGCGTCCGGCCCCGGTGATGGTTGCCGAGGAATATCGCATTGAACAGAATCCTCGCACATCTCCGTTGGGCATAAGGGATTTTGGATGTTCGATCCGATCGCTAAGATTACCATTAAACCCAGTATGACAATTAAACCCACAAGAGTTGCAATTGTAGCTCTGAGATGTTCCATTAAAACTCCTTTGATAAAATGCACCTTTAGCTCTTTTTATTCCTCTCATTTTACTCAATTGGCATATGTTCTCAAGTATTTTTTTGAAATAAGTCTAATTAACCATTAACGTCTTATCGGCTATTTAGTTCAGGCATTATCTTAATAACGGTTTGGCTAGAAATGCAGCGGTAAGAGGCCGATTCTTCTATTTATCGAGGCTTTTGCTGTCTTTTTTGCAAATAATACTGTTGAATTGGAGCATTTGCGCAATTGAGATAATTTACGGAGATTCGCCCATGCGTACTTTATTTGTGGCAGTGACCATAACATTTTTTATTGCCGCACCTATTTTATTCCCTGCAATACAGGCCGCTGATGTTCAAAACGGCAAATTTCAGCGACAGCAGATCGAATCGGAATCGGCTTGTGTCCTCTGCGGCTATAACGACGGATTACCATGCACGGGAACCTTTTACGGTTCGGATGGTGTTTATACGAAGCGATTATTGTGTTGCCGTCATCCGGTCACGCTAGCTTATCATCCGGAGGTTTACAACTATCGATATTTTTTCAATATCATTGGGCACGACTCATATTCCAACTCCTCGAATCATCGGTTTTTTTTGCCCTCAGCGCCTCAGCCCGACGAGATTCTCACTCCCGTGCCAGAACCGGAAAACCAATTGCCCCAGACGGCCGGGTCCGCGCGATTGACCAGGCCGGACCAAAAAAAATTCCAGAAATAATTAAACTCGCGGCTTTCACTGCTTGACAAGGATATTGATTCGCGGACAATGACGGCTGGTATTTTAAGCTTGCCGTCTGGTCAGCGTGTTCACTGGACTCAGGCGGCGTTGCGGAAATGTTTTTTTGGGGGGCGCAACCGTAAGGAACGACAGTCGGCGGCGGATGGTCGCGGTCCGGAAGGCCCCCCCCACGCAATCTTATATATCTTGAGATAACACGCCAATCAAGGAAAGTGCGGAATGATGAGTGAAGAGTGAAAACATTTGTTGTTGGGACGGCAGTTCAACTGCTGCCCCAACGTACGATTATATTAATTCATAACAATTCACTCTGCACTCATCATTCTTCATTTATCACTTTCTTTTCTGCCTGCCTGGCGGGAAACACGGGTTGACATGTCCAATTGTCTTATTGGTTTGGGTTCCAACCTGGGAAATCGCCGAGAGATCATAGATGAAGCACTGGCCAAACTCCGCCGTTACGCTGGGATCCAAGTTGTAAGAGCAAGTTCCATCCACGAAACCATGCCCATCGGAGGGCCGGCGGATCAAGCGCCTTATTTAAACGCCGTCGCAACATTCGATTCTGCCTTGCAGCCGCAGGAACTGCTGGAAGCGCTTCAGCTAATCGAAACCGAGGCCGGGCGCAAGCGCAATGAAACTTGGGGGCCGCGAACGCTGGATCTGGATCTGCTTTTATATGGCGAACTGGTGCTGGCAACGCCGACTTTGATACTGCCGCATCCGCGCATGGCATGGCGCAGGTTCGTATTGGAACCGGCGGCCGAAGTTGCCGGCGAGATGCGCCATCCGATTATCGGCTGGAGCATCGCCCGGCTGCTGGAACATCTCAACACGGCCTTGCCTTACGTGGCCGTGGCCGGGGCGATCGCCGCCGGAAAGACGCATCTCGCCCGGCTGCTTTGCGGAAAAACGTCGGCCCGCTTGATTGCCGAACCGCTCGATGAAAAAAGCCTGGAGATGTTTTACGCCGATCCGGCTGGCAATGCCTGGCGGGTGGAGTTAGAATTTCTCGAGAAGCGAGCGGAACTGCTGGCCCTTGATTCGCCCGGCTGGTCCCGGCGCCGGCCGGCGGTCAGCGATTTCTGGTTCGACCAGTCGTGCGCATTCGCCCGGGCGTGGTTGAGCGAATCGCAATGGCCTTTGTTTTTCGAGCGCTGGCGACGGGTGCGTGAAAAGGTCGTGCCTCCCAAGTTGATTGTGTTTTTGGACTCGCCCGCCGAGGCGCTTATGGAACGGATCCGGCGCCGCGGCCGGAAGGGAGAAGAAAATTTAAACATGGAGCAACTTGATCGCATTAGGGAGTCGATCCTCGACCAGGCATCGCAGCCCGGCCTGGGCCCCGTGCTTATAACCAACGGCGCCGATATCGAGTCCGCGCTCGATGAAGCGTTGGCGGCAATGCAAGCGATGGAATAAAATGACAAAGGTCTAATGACGAATGACGAAAGAATGTCAAAGTACGAATAACGAATGACGAATGGATACTCAAACCCGATTAATCACCTCAATCGCCGATTTGCGTTCAACCTTATCCGCCGCGCGCAAGGCGGGGAAGCGGATCGGCCTGGTTCCCACCATGGGCGCATTGCACGAGGGGCATTTGAGCCTGGTGCGGGCAAGCAAGCTCCAGTGCGGATTGACCGTGGTCTCGATCTATGTGAATCCTACTCAATTCGGTCCGCGGGAGGATCTGGCGAAATATCCCCGCACGCTTCAGTCCGATCTCGATGTCCTGGCCGCGCTGGGGACTGAATTGGTTTTCGCTCCCTCCGACAAGGAAATGTACCCCGCAGGCTATGGCACTTGGGTCGAGCCAGGCGCGGTGGCCGAACCGCTGGAGGGGCAATGCCGCAGCGGCCATTTCCGCGGAGTGGCCACCGTGGTGCTCAAGCTGTTCGAGATCGTCCGGCCCGACGCGGCCTATTTCGGGCAGAAAGATTATCAGCAGGCCCTGGTGATCCGCCGCATGGTTTGCGACCTGAACGTGCCGGTCGAGATTGTGGTCTGTCCCATCGTGCGGGAGGCGGATGGTCTTGCCATGAGTTCGCGAAATCGTTATCTTAGCCCTGCGGCCCGAGGGCGAGCCTTGGTCTTGTGGAAAAGTCTGCAACTGGCCGTCGAGCTTGTGGCCCAAGGCGAGCGTAGTGTCGAAATGATCGTCGACCAAATGAGAAAAGTTATTCTCACCGCCGACGATGCGCGGATTGATTACATAGCCTTGGTCGATCCTGATACCTTACAGCCCGTAAGCACGATTGCCGGCCGCACATTGGCCGCACTGGCGGTGACAATTGAAAATACACGGCTGATCGATAATTGTTTGCTGGAACCACCGTGAAGAAAAAAGCGTACTTAATGCGTAGCTGGTAAGGATGTCTCACTGATAGACGGACGATATGGAGTAAATGGATGATCGACACAATCCATATCGTCCATGAACTAACCCAGAATTGATTTCTCACATGTGTCAAACGTTTTTTCACATACCGCTTGAAATCGCCGGACTGCCGGTGTTTGGCCTGGGGTTATTGTTGGGCATTTGGTTGGTTTTTAGCGTGGGGCTCCTGGCATGGCTGGCGTGGCGTCAGGGTTTTAACGCCGATACGTGGGGTTACGTGCCGATCCTGCTGATCGTTGCCGCGGTCATTGCCTGGCTGCTGCCGGCCCTGTGCGACGAGCAGGGTTTTCCCATTCACGGCTTTGGGATCATGCTGCTTTTGGCCGTCGTTTCTGCCACTGCATTGGCCGTGTGGCGGGCGAAACGCTTGGGTCTGAACTCCGACTTGATCTACTCTCTTTCTCTGTGGATGATCGTTCCCGGAATCATCGCCGCCCGGGCTTTTTACGTCATCGAGTATTGGCCGACCCAATATATGCCCGTTTATCAGGAGCGCGGCGGAATTGCCTTAATGGGCGCGGCGATGAACATCGCTCAAGGCGGAATAGTAGTTTACGGCGGTTTTATCGCCGGTGTTTTTGGACTGCTTGTTTTTGCTCATAAATACAAATTGCCGGCATTGGCACTGGCCGATCTGATGGCGCCCTGCATGCTCTTGGGTTTGGCGTTCGGCCGGCTTGGCTGCCTGATGAACGGATGTTGTTACGGCGGAGTCTGTAATTTGCCTTGGGCCGTCACTTTCCCACCCCAAAGTTTCGCTTATCTCAGCCAGGTCGAACGCGGTCAGATGTACGGGTTCAGGCTGAGCGGCGATCCCAACGCGGCGCCCGTATTGCTTGCCGTCGAGACGGACTCGCCTGCCGGGCGGGCGGGATTAAAGCCGGGAGAGCGCTTGCAAAAGCTCGACGGCATGACCGTTTCCACGGCTGGAAAAGCCCGCGAGTATCTGGTAGAAAATTTTCAAAAAAAAGAGCCGTTAAAAATAGAGGCATCCGGTCGGCCGGCCGTGGAGTTGCCGGCCGTGGATATTCCCCATCGCAGCCTGCCGGTGCAACCCACGCAGATTTACAGTGCCATCGATGCAATTCTGATTTGCCTGCTGCTTTTGCTCGCCGAACCTTTCTTTAGCCGGGACGGCGAGCTTTTCGCCTTGGGGATCAGCATCTACGCCGTTACGCGGTTTTTGATCGAGATTCT
>JBEKSO010000251.1:0-6494 GCA_049516935.1 Thermoguttaceae bacterium | reverse complement strand
ACGGAAGCTGACGCGGCGAAGGCTGCTAAGCTGATGAGCGAAGTTCCTAAGAATGCCCGATGGAAATGCCTGGACATCGCCGAGCAATTGAACGGCGATATCCGCGGGATCTTCAAGCAGAAATATATGTCCCCGCTCCCTCTGACTTGTTCGCTGCGCCTGGCGATCGACGGCTACTCGACCTGGCAAATGAGTCTGAATCCCATGAACCGGCCGCCGTCGATCGACTTAAGCGGCGTGCCGAAAATATTGGATGACGCGGGCCGCGTGGTGACGTTGCAGGGCGTGCCGTTTGCATGGCCGGGCAAGGACCGCAATATCGCCTTTACCTCGCAGTGGGACAACTGGCCGCGGTCGGTATCAGTTCCGGTCGGCGCCAAGGGCGATGCCATGTGGTTGCTGGTGTGCGGATCGACTAATCCCATGCAGGGTCGAATTGCCAATGCCGTACTGCGGTTTCGGTATGCCGACGGCCAGGAAGAAAAACTCGAACTTGTGCCCCCGCTTAACTTCTGGTCGTTGTGCAGATTGGAAAAAAGCGACTACGACTACAAGCGCGACGGTTTTGCCCTGCCGAAAGAGCCGCCCAAGCAAGTGCAACTCGGCGAGAACTGCCGGACGATGGTGTATGGATGGAAATTGCGCCCGGGCGCGGAACTCGAAGCGGTGACGTTGGAGACGCTCTCGCAAGAGGTCGTCATCGGCCTGATGGGCGTAAGCGTGATGAATCCTAATTGAACTGGGTGCCACGCCCACGCTTGTCGTGGGCATGTTTTCCCGAGAATCTCGCAGTATGGCCACGCAAGCGTGGCCATGGCACCCGCCCGATGGGCAGAAACAAGTGCTAATCTGCCCCCTCATGCCCACACAAGCGTGTGCATGGCACCCGATATACCCGCTCCCCTTCGGGTCGCGGCTAAACGAATACCCAAACCACCGCTATCCAAATTCAAAATTCCATTTTGCCTTTAATTACGAAAGAATGGGCAATAAATTGCCCACCCCTTGCTAAAACTCTTCCGCCGAGTATTCGCTGAATTCTTCGTAGGGTTTTTGGGCGAGAGTCTCGAAACGAGTGTACTTAGAGAACCAAGCGAGTTTAATATGGCCTGTTGGTCCATTTCGTTGTTTTGCCACAGTCACGTCTGCTACACCGATCGTATGCGTTCGTTCTGCTTCTTCACGGGTTTGATAATATTCTTCTCGATTAACTAATAATACAACATCGGCGTCTTGTTCTATTGCACCAGACTCACGAAGCTGACTAAGCGTAGGTCTATGTATTTGAATTTTCTCTTCATCTTGATTTTGTTGTTGCCAACTTGCTTTGCCCACATCTGCCTGCCGGTTTAATTGTGCAACACAGATTACGGGAATTTGTAGTTCCCGTGCCAGGGCTTTCAGCCGCCGGGTCATTTTGGCAACTTGTTCCTGGCGGGGATCGCGGGGATCATCGGGTTGGATGAGTTGTAGATAATCGATCACCAGCAGACCGAGGTTGTGTTTGCGTTTCAAGCGTCGGGCGCAAGCGCCGATTTGAGTAATTGTGCGCACTGGTGTGTCATCGATAAACAGTGGCTTATTACCCAACTTGGCCGAAGCCTCGACCAATTTGCGCCGATCATCACCGGAGAGGAAGCCGCTGCGGAATTTATTGGCATCGATTTTGCCTTGCGAGCAGAGTAATCGTTGGGCAAGTTCGAGCCGGGCCATTTCAAGGCTGACAAACAGTGTAGTAATGTCGCTGTTAATAATCACGTTTTCGGCGATGTTGGTGGCCAAGGCGGTTTTGCCCATGCTGGGCCGGGCGGCGAGGATGACCAGTTCCGAATCGTGCAGGCCGCCGGTGAGATTATCCAGGTCGTGAAATCCGGTTGGAATGCCCACGCCTCCTTTCCCTTCCAGCCGGGCATCGATGCGATCGAAAGCCTGAACCATTAGATCATGGATGTTAGTTATTTGATCGACGCTCCGTTGATCGTGGACGGCGAAGATTTTTTGCTCCGCCTGGCTGACGATTTCATCCGAATCGACGGTGGTATCGTAGGCGTCGCGGAGGATTTCGGTGCCGGCGTGGATCAACTCACGTAGCGTGGCCTTTTCGCGGACGATTTGGGCGTAATAAACGGCGTTGGCGGCGTAAGGGACCGATTGGGCCACCTCGGCAATATAGGCCGATTCGCCGACGGCCTCGAAATCGCCCGCCTGCTTGAGATGCTCGACCAGGAGCATGGCGTCGATCCGCTTGCCGGTCTCGTGCATGGCCAGCAGGTGGCGATAGAGTTTTTGGTTGGCGTCGGCGTAAAAATCCTCGGGGCGGAGAATCATCACAACGTCGTCACAGAGATTGCAGTCCAAAAGCAGGCTGCCGATGACGGCCTTTTCGGCGTCCAGGTTTTGCGGCGGCAGTCGGTCGAGGATTTCGGATGTCAAACGGCCGACGGAGTGCGGGGCGTCGGCTCTAGCGGACGTGGCCATGGCGACCGAAGGGTTCAGGGTTCAGGGTTCAGGGTTCAGAACTGAATATAGGACTTTATACGGGCGTTGACAACCAGCCGATCAGGTGCTTCGGGCGCGGTTGATGGACCAACTCGGATTGTTAAAGTCATTATGAAAAGGCGAGATTACCCAGAATCCGTCATTTACCCACTTCAAACAAATATCGACGTGAAAAAAGCCCAGGGGTTGCAACCCCTGGGCTTGGATATGATGCGTTATTGAAATCCGCCCTCACCCTTACGCGGCGGAAAATTGCAATCAAGCCCCCGGTGTATTCACCGGGGGCTAAATAGATACCGGGGGCTAAATAGATACCGGGGATTAAATGGTTTACGTTGCCGGTGTTTCGTCTTCGGCCACGGATGGGACGACCCAGATTTTCACCTCGCCGTCGACGCTCGAGCCGAGATGGATTTTGATGGTGTACAGGCCCAATTCCTTTAGCGGGCCTTCCAGGCGGACCTGGTCGGCGGCGATGTGGAAGCCGGTGCGTTTGAGGGCGTTGGAAACGTCGACGGCGTTGACCGAGCCGTAGAGGTGGCCCTCGTCGTTGGCGTTGGCCTCGATGGTGATGCTTTGCTTGGCCAGATCGGCGGCCAGGCCCATGAGACCGGCCATGCGGGCCTTTTCGATGGCTTCCAGTTGGGCCCGGTGTTTTTCGACCATTCGCTTGTGGTGGTCGGTGGCGACGGTGGCCAGTCCTTGGGGGATAAGATAGTTCATGGCGAAACCGCGTTTGACTTCTACTACGTCGCCCTGCTTGCCCAGGTGTTCCACGGGCTGAATTAAGAGCAGTTCCACGCCGCCGTGTGGCCCCTTTGGTAATCGCTTGCCCGGATGGCGGATTTTATTTTTTGAAGATGTTAGTGTACTTACCATGGGATTTGCACGCCTTTATAAAGTTTTGTCTCTATTTGATTGATTATGATAATTTTTGTGTAAAGAGGAAAAATGGGGAAGGGGGAAAATAGGAAAAGCAAGTTTATAAATGAATCAATAATTTTGTTACAAAAATTTAATAAATTTCCCTTTTTCCCAATTTCCCCTTTTCCCTTTTCTTACACTTTGTTCTAGAAGGGGATATCTTCTCCGCCGGGGGAATCGGGGACAGGGGCGCCGAGATCTTCGGGCGGGGCGGGCTGGGAGTATTCGGAATCCTGGCGAGCGGCGGGCTTGCCGGCCGTGGCAGCCGGGCCGCGGCCCTCGCCCTTGGAACCGAGCATTTGCATCCGCTCGCATATCACTTTTATCTTCGAGCGTTTCTGCCCGTCCTGGGTTTCCCAGGAATCGAGTTTCAACCGTCCTTCGATCAATACGGGCGAACCCTTGCTGAGGTATTCACCTGCCACTTCGGCCGTACGGCCCCAAAGCACGACATCGACAAACGTGGTTTCCTCGATCCATTCGCCGTTGGCGTTTTTGCGGCGGTCGTTGACGGCCAGTCCGACGTCGGCCACGGCGGAGCCGCTTTGAATGTAGCGTATTTCCGGGTCGCGGGTCAGATTGCCGACGAGGATTACACGATTAAAACTGGCCATGATAATTTGCTCCTGTTTTATACTTGTTATTCCTCTTCAACCGCGTCGACGCTGACGGCTAATTCGTCGGGGTCCAATTCCACGGCGGGGACGACTTTAGGTTTTTCAGGGGGGGCTTCTTCGGTCGCGGCCGGCACGGGGGCCGATCGGGCATGCTCTACCAGGGCGTCCACGATGCGGGGCTCGACTTTCAGAAACAATACCCGCAACAAGTTATCGTTGATCTGACATTGCTTCTTTACTTCGGTCAATAGGTTGGTATCGAGCCGGAAATAGATGAGCCAATAGGTGCCTTTTCGTTGTCCTTTGATGGCATACGCCAGGCGGCGTTCCTCCCACAGGCGGGAGACGAGAATTTCGCCGCCGAGCTTTTCGATCAGGGCGGGAATTTGGCCCGACACACCGTCGGGATCGTGCCCGTAGCGGTTAGGATCAAAAATAAACAGGCCTTCATAAACGTTTTGAGACAAAGCGTCGCTCCTCTTGGAAATTATGGTTATTCGTTTGCGCGACCAATGGTCGCGGCTTTACATTTTTTACTCATCGCGACCGACCATGCCGACCATGCTGCGCATGGTGCCCGTCGCGGTTTTATGGTTTATGTTTTACTCTTTATTATACTGGTTCATACAAGTTTCGACGCCATCGCGGGCCCAAACGGTTACGGCCTCGACGGCCCGGCGGACGGCTTGTTCAATTTGCGGTATTTCCTCGGCGAAAAATTTGCTGAGCACGAAATCGGCCCAGTCGCAACCATCCGGGGGCGAACCGATACCAACGCGGAGCCGGGGGAAATTATCGCTTCCCAAGCGGCGTATGATATCGTCCAGCCCTTTTTGGCCGCCTGACGACCCTTGCGTGCGAATCCGCAATTTGCCCAGGGGCAAATTCAGATCGTCGCACAAAACCAACAACTCCTCATCCGGTATTTTGTAAAACGTTTTGGCCTCGGACACGCTCAGTCCGCTTATGTTCATGTAGGTCAGCGGGCTGAGGAGCAAGGCTTTTTGTCCGCCGATATCGGCTTCCATCACCTCGCCGTGAAATTTGTGTTTGGGGGAGCAGGCGGCGGAATATCGGGCCAACTCGGCCAGTATCGCATAGCCGATGTTGTGCCGAGTGCCCTGGTACTTCCGACCCGGATTGCCCAGCCCAACCACAAGTTTCATATGTATCAAAACGCGACCATCGGTTGCGGTTTGTCTATATCGCGACCAACGGTCGCGGCTTTATGTATACCAGCAATTTGCAATTTGAAATTTACAATTTGCAATTTGCAATTATTACTCTTCCTTCTCCTCTCCTTCTTCCTCCTTCTTGGCGCCGATCACCTCGGGTTCGCCGGCCACGGCCTCGGCCGCTCCTTCTTCGGGTAATTCCTGCGGCACGATGCACTGCACGATGATGGCCTCCAAGTCCTCGACCAATAGTTTGGCGCCCTGGGGTATTTGCAGTTGGGCCAAGGTGATTTTGTCTTCGAGTTTCAGGTTATTGATGTTCACCTGCAATTTTTCGGGTATCGATCCGGCGGGGCAGGAGATTTCCACGTCGTGGATAAGCTGATCCACAACGCCGCCTTCGCGAACGCCGGGGGCCTCGCCGCGGAGTTCGATGATCAAGGCGACTTCGACCACTTCGTCGGCCGAGATGCGGGTAAAATCGACGTGTAAAACGTGCGTTCCCCAGGTATCCCATTGCATGTCGCGGATAAAGGCCGACTCGCTGACCGCCCCGGTCAGGTCGACCAGTCGGCTGCCGTGCCGCAAAGCCACGCTTAGGGCCTCGGCGGAAACGCCCAAGCTAACATTCTCCTTACCGTGCCCGTATAGGACGGCGGGTATTTTCCCGCTGCGGCGCAGTCGGCGATTATTGAGCTTTCCCCGCTGATCGCGGAGTTCTACAAGCATTTGTTCGGCCATGGGCATTCCTCGTTTTTTTATGTTGGGTCGGCAGTTCAACTGCCGCCCCAACTTTATCGTTCAACTACCGCCCCAACGCAATGGTCATTCTTCACGTCTAAAAGATAGCAAACCTACTATTTTGGCCGAAAAACAAAGAATTGCAATGCCGGGGCAAGGATTTTTTGGCATTAATTAGACAAATAAGTGGCTTACCGATTCGTTGCGGTGAATGCGTTTAATCGCCTCGCCCAACAGGGGGGCTACGGTGAGGACTGTAATTTTGGGGATTTGTCGTTCCGGCGGCAGGGGGATGGTGTCGGTGATAATGAGCCTGTCGACCGGAGCTTTTTGGATTCTTTCCACCGCCGCGTCGCAGAGCACGCCATGGGTGGCAGCCAGATAAATTTGCCGTGCGCCGCCGGAGTGCATCATTTCGGCGGCCCCGCAAATCGATCCGGCCGTGCTGATCATGTCGTCGAAGATCCAGACCACCTTGCCCTCGACGTTGCCGCCGATTACATGGGCTTGTTTGGTCTTTTCCGCGCTGCTGCGGCGC
>JBEKSO010000250.1:0-6502 GCA_049516935.1 Thermoguttaceae bacterium | reverse complement strand
GAAGAGGATCTCCTGAAACAAACATTAAAATTGGGACAGTCCCCGCAGAGCTTGGACTCTCTACGCCATTGGGCCGCGCTGAGCTATCCTAGCTTCTTGATCGCCTCCTTGATCCGCTCCGGTGTCATCGGGAGCTGGAACAGCCGGGCGCCGGTGGCATCGAAGACCGCGTTGGCCAGCACCGCGCCCATGCCGACGATACCCGGCTCACCGCCTCCCTGGGGTGGCGAATCCTTGGCGTCGACCAGAACCGTCTGGATCTCGGGAAGCCAGGAGAATCGCGGGATCTTGTAGGTCCCAAAATTGATGTCTCGCACTTCGCCGTTCTTGAAACTGACCTCTTCGGCCAGTGCATAGCCCATCCCCATTGTGATGCTACCTTCTATCTGGATCTTCGCCCCTTCCGGATTGACCACCAGACCCATCTCCTGGGCACAAACCACGCGCTTGACCTGGACCGCGCCTGTGGTCTTATCTACTTCGACCTCGGCGATCCATGCATTATAGGAACCCGCGTCGATCCCGCAGGCAACGCCGACGCCGCGGCCGCTTGGGGCCTTCTTCGGCATCCAATTGAATTTTTCCGCCGCCGTTTTTAGGACGCGGATCATCCGCTCGTCCGTCAAATTCTTCAGGCGAAATTCCACGGGATCGGCCCCGGCCTTTGCGGCCATCATGTCGATCTGCGATTCCCTGGCAAAGGTATTGGTGTTGTTGCCTGGAGCTCGCCATGCTCCGGTCCGGAATGGATGCGTGCCGGGCTCGCCCCCCCAGCCGCTTCCGTAAGTCACCGTGGCATGATTGGGCACATCGTAAAACTGCTGAGCGCCCCGCTCGCCCGCAAAGTAAACGTGGTAATCCCAAAGCACAATCCGGCCCGCTTCATCCAGGCCCGATCGGATCTTCACCACGGCAGCCGGCCGGAAAGCGTCATACATGAATTCTTCGGCGCGGTTCCAAACGACCTGGACCGGCTTGCCGATTGCCTTGGCCAGGATCGCCGCCTCGACCGCCTGCTGATTATTTGTTTTGCCGCCGAAGCCCCCGCCCACAAAAGGCGTAATCACGCGGACTTTGGCGGAGTCCACTTTCAGTTGCCGGGCGATCTCGTCTCTCGCCCCGAACGGATTTTGTGTAGAGGCCCACACAGTGACCTTGTCGCCTTCGATTTGTGCTAGCGCGGCGTGCGGTTCGATCGGGGCATGTGCCACGTAGCTGTTCAAGTAGGTCGACTCGATCACGCTGGCGGCCTGCTCCGCGCCGCGTTTCAAATCGCCTCCGCTTTTGATCGTTCTGCCCGCGGGCGCAACCTTTAGCAGATGCTCGAAGATGGTTTTGTCGTCCACGCCGGGTTGCGGCAGATCGAACTGGGCTTTCACCTTGCCGAGGGCGTCTTGGGCAAGGTCCGCATGCTCGTGAAGCGCCGCCACCAACTCGCCCTCCTTTACGATGCGCACGCCCGGTAGACTCTCGGCCTCGGACGTGTCCGCGCTAATCATCTTTGCGCCGTGGGCGGGCGGCCTGAGGATCGCCGCCGAGAGCATGCCGGGCAAGCGGACGTCGGCCGCATATTTCGCTTTGCCGGTAACCTTGTCCAGCGCGTCACGTCTCAAAACGGGCTTTCCGATGAGCGTGAACTCGGAGACGGCTTCCAGCACGGCCTTTTGATCCAATTTGCGCTCGATCCGCTTGCCCTTGGTCAACTCGGCGTAGGATGCCTTTTTCTCGGGATGATCCTTGACGAAAACAGCGCCGTTTTCGGCCTTCAGTTGTGCGGCGGGAGTCTGCAGACTCTCCTCGGCCAGTTGCACCAGCACAGAGCGGGCCTCGGCGGCCGCCGCCCGAAGCGCAGGACCGAAGTTTCGCGTGCTCATCGATCCGAAGGTACCCATGTCCCAGGGGCAGAGTTCGGTGTCGCCCATGACCATGTCCACGCTCTCCAGCGGCACGTTCAGTTCGTCGGCGAGCATCTGGGCCAACGACGTGACAATGCCCTGGCCCATCTCGATCTTGCCGGTAAAGCAGGCGACGCGCCCGTCCTCGCCGATCTTGAGAAAGGCGTTAAAGTCCGAGGGAAGCTGCCGGCCGGGGCCGCCGCGTCCGCCCTGGGCAAGCAATTCCTCTTCGCCTAAAGCGACCAGCACCAAAATCCCTCCGCCCAGGATCTTGAGAAATTCCCGGCGATCGGTGGTGAAACCGTCCGAACTATCGCCGAAATCGAGCTTCAGATATTCGTCTTTCATGGCGTTGCTCCTCCACTTATGCTACCGGCCGCCGACTCGATGGCCGAAACGATTCTCGTATGGGCCCCGCAGCGGCACAGGTTTTGTTCCATGGATTTGAGAATCTCCGCACGGCTCGGCTTGGGGTTCTTCCTGAGCAGGGCTACCGCCTGAAGGATCATGCCCGGCGTGCAAAAGCCGCACTGGAGGGCGTCGTGATCCATGAACGCCTTTTGCACCGGGTGCAGCGTCCCGTTTTGGGCCAGCCCCTCTATGGTGACCACCTCCATACCCTGCACGTCCTTCACCGGGACCGAACAGGACCGCACGGGCTCGCCGTCCACCAGCACCGTGCATGCCCCGCAATAGGCCTGTCCACACCCGAACTTGGGACCGGTCAGCCCCAGGTCGGATCGCAAGACCCAGAGCAGCTTGCGGTCGCCGTCCGCGGTGATGCGGACCGGCTTGCCATTGAGCGTGAATTGAATGGCTTGTTCCATTGGCGTCTCCCTTGCTTAAATATGTACTAGCGCCGAGTTTGATATGATGTAGCATTCGTTTAGCCCGGGAGCTTGCTCCCGGTGAGTTTTAAAGTAATATGCTTCGCTTCATTATCTTGAACACTGCTCTATGTAGACCGGGCATTTCCAAACCGGCAGTCGGCTTCACTGAGTGCCGCAGCTTTGTTTCATGTGGCCATTGCATCCGCGGCGGGCGGAACACAACGCAATTTTATCGTCAATACATGCTGCAGGACAGTGGGGGGGTGTCAAAAGAATCCGTAGATTCTTCAGCAAAATCCGACATTTCCCATTTTAGCGCCGCTCGGACAAGCTCCGAAGAGCAAGAGTCCTCCCATGTAAATCACCTTTCTTGACTCTCGGCGACAATCCGCTAGATTAAGGGGACTGGAAACTACGACCTAGTGATAGAATGGATTCCGAAAGACGAGTGGTATTGTATATGGCTTCTCCAGAATTTCCAGAATGCCCCATGCCCAAACGTGTTCTCATTATCGGTCTACTCTTTTGCCTCGGAGGAATCCTCGCCATCTGGACGGTTGTTTCGGACCTGGCTCGATCACACATTAACCTGAATTTTGCGGTTCTCTTATTACCTGTCGGAATAGGGCTCTTACGGGGACGGGCAAGTTCTCAATGGTGGGCAAGGTTTTGGATAATACTGGGATACATCTTCTCTGGCTTGCTCGTAACTCTCGCCATTGCGTTTCCTGAATCAATCCACACAACTTGGTTTAAAGAGGAAATTAGAGGATCGGCTGCAGTTCCCTATGTTATAGGATTATCAGTTTTAGCTTGTGTACCTCTTGTCATCCTTCATAGACTCCTCTATTCCGAAAAAGCTATCGCCTTTTTCAGAAGAACCGGCGAACAAACAAACGGACCCAATCTACGGTAGTTGTCACTTAGGGAAAAGGGGAAAAGGGAAAAGGGGTCGGGGAAGGGCAAAGGGGGGAAGGGCAAAGGGGTCGGGAGTCTTTGTTGGCGCAATCCTGTTATCGCATTATTTTTTATATTAAAAATCCGACGAAGATTATTCTATTAAAAGAAAAAAAACGCTGACAAGTACAGTCAACGGGCTTCTTAAAGTGGAGACGATGGGACTCGAACCCACGACCCCTAGCTTGCAAAGCTAGTGCTCTCCCAATTGAGCTACGTCCCCGTGATTAGTCAACAATTGTCAGTTTTCAGTAAATAGTATTCAGCAATCAGTTTTTCCTGAGAATTAATTCCTAAAACCTATATGCTACAGGGTCTCAGATGATGAATGCTGTTAAGCCCGCGGGTTGCAACCCGTGGGCTTGGCTTGATTTACCATCTGCATCACGACATTATTTTCCTGACTCTCAATAAAGCCTACAAGAAAGGGCGGATTTCGGCAAGGGCCTCATTTCGCTTTGCAGAAGGCCTCGATCTCCTCGATATCCGCCCGGCTAAGGCTGAATTGGGCCGCTCCGATGATGCCCGAAACCTGCTCGGGACGCCGCGCGCCCACGATCGCGGCGGTGACCATGCTTCGCATGGCGCCCGCCGGATTGCGGAGCACCCAGGCGATAGCGACCTCGCCGGGCGTGCGCCCGTGCCGGGCGCCGATTGCCCGCAGTACTTCCACCAGTCGCAGGTTGCGCGTAAGCAGCGGCTCCTGAAAGTCGCGGTTTGTCCGCCTCCAATCTTCGGCCGACAAGTTGGCGATGCGCTCCGGGGTCATTGCGCCGGTCAGCAATCCCGAACCCATCGGGGAGTAGACGATCACCCCGATGTTCTCCCGGGCGGTCATGGGCAGGAGATCCGTTTCAATCTCGCGGTGGATGAGCGAATAGCGGGGTTGCAACGAGGTCACGGGTGCGATCGCTTGGGCACGGCGAATTTGCGCGACATTGAAATTCGATACGCCGATGTGCCGCACCTTGCCTTCTTCCTTGAGCCGGGCCATGGCCGCCCAACCCTCCTCGATATCTTCATCGGGCATGGCCCAGTGGATCTGGTACAGGTCGATGGTGTCCAATTTAAGGCGTTTCAGGCTGGCTTCGCACTCACGGCGCACCGATTCGGCCTTGAGGCAATGCCCGATCTTCCGTTTTTCGTCCCAGACCAGGCTGCACTTGGTGAATACGTACGGCCGGTTGGTCACGCCTTCCAGCGCCCGGGCGACGACTTCCTCGGAGTGGCCCAGCCCATAGACCGCGGCGGTGTCGATCCAATTTACGCCCGCGTCGAGCGCGGCTTTTATGGCCGCGATCGATTCGTTGTCGTCCTGCCGGCCCCAGGAGAATTCCCAGCCCCCGCCGCCAATGGCCCACGCTCCGAAGCCGATGGGGGTGATATTCAGATCCGAATTGCCCAGTCGTTTTGTGTTCATGGTTTTCAATAAATTTCGATTGTCCATTTCCGTCCCCTTTCATGGGTCGAGCGGCGAATATTACTGCTTAAACATTATATATCTGCTTCAAAGTGTGTATATGCCATATCCATTGGTGGGGTGCGGAATACTCACATAATTCGCTATCCATTATTCATGTCATTCGTTATGAAAACCTAAAAAGGTTATTGTCAAACAGCATTGCCAAAGTCTACACTAACGTTTTTGCTGCGGATTGTGCAAGAGGCGACGGGATTGCCCGGCGTTTTCTCTACAGGCAATCGCTAAGTGCCGTCCCAGCCGCCTTCCGGGCCATAAAAAATGTTGCGGCTTGCTTCCAGAAATAGCATCTGGATCATTCTCCAGGGGAGCGAGCAGGAGGATTGCTTTGAAAAAACTCGAAGCCAATCGGTCCGTGACAAAACGCATCTCCGGTCAAGATCGCAAAGGAAAAGGAAAAACCAGGCGCAATGTCGAAGACCGCGCCGGCGAACTGGCCGCCAACCAGTCCCTGGAAAGCGAGATCGCCGCCCGCCTGAAAACCCAAGAAGCACTGCGCGAAAGCCAGATCCGCTTCCGCATCATGGCCGATTACACATACGACTGGGAATACTGGATCGGGCCGGACGGAACCTCACCCGTCTACGTATCGCCTTCCTGCCGGCGAATCAGCGGTTATTCGGCCCAAGAATTCCTTGATAACCCGCATCTCTTGGAATCGATCGTCCACGCGGACGACCGCGAGGCCTGGGCCGAACACGTCCGGCAAGCGCATGACAATCCAAATCCAATGACCTTGGAATATCGCATCAAAAGCAAAGAGGGTCAAACTCGCTGGATCGAGCACGTTTGCCAAGCCGTTTACGGTCCCGACGGACAATGCCTCGGCCGCCGCGCCGGCAACCGCGACGTCACCGATCACAAGCGGACCGAACAAGCGCTAAGCGCGAGCATTATCGAGGTGCAACACCAGGCCGAGACCACCAGGGCGGCGGCGGACACCATTCGCCACCTTGCCCGCTTCCCGGCCGAAAACCCAAATCCCGTACTAAGGATCGCCCGCGATGGAACAATCCTCTACGCCAATCAGGTCAGCGGACCGCTCTTGGCCCATTGGCACCTGGCCAAGGGAAAAAGACAGCCCGCGGATTGGCGGCGGCAGATTGCCGAAATCATCGACGCTGGAAAGAACGTGGAACATGAAATCCTATGCGGCGATAAAACTTTTTCCTGCATATTGGCGCCCGTCGCCGGGGAAGGATACGTCAATATTTACGGCAGGGACATCAGCGATCGCAAGGCGCGGGAGGAGCATATCGCCCGGCTGACAAAACTATACGCGGTGCTCAGCCGGGTAAACGAGGCGATCGTGAGGATACACGAAGAGCGGCCGCTGTACC
>JBEKSO010000249.1:0-6580 GCA_049516935.1 Thermoguttaceae bacterium | reverse complement strand
TTCTTAAACAAAAAAACCCCAAGGCCTTTTTTGGCCTCAGGGCTTGGTTAATCGGTCGTATGCCGGAAAGCCCTTTGGCCGCGTTATCCAATAATAATGACAAGTACTACGCCAACAAAGGCGAGTATTTTGCCAAATATCGGATTTGCGACCAGGGTAAACATGTTTCCGGCAGTTTTTAGTATCAAAAGTTCAAGGGTCAATAGTCGCCTCTCCCTCTGGGAGAGGGCTGGGGTGAGGGCTTTGCCCAATTATTCAAATTTACATGCTTATATTGTGATTGTCAACCGATGCCGCCCACCCTTTTGGTGGGTCGTAATGACTATACATAAGGTAAAGCCGCGATCAGTGGTCGCGTTTATTTTTTGAAATGACCTTTTTTCAACACGAAATCTCGAAAGTTAGAAAAGTCAAAAGAACACATAAAGATAAATCTTCAGCCATGATTTTAATGTCTCGGTTTCGCGATTTCGTCTTTTCGGTCTTTCGCGGTTGCCTGTTTTTGATGCTGTTTATATTCAGTTAAATGATGTCGCATGGAACATACAAAAACTCAGGGAGCAAGCTCCCGGGCTAAACTTTTAATGCGACATTCCTTATTTGACATTCAATAAAGTTAGGGAATATGGCCTACGATTATTCTATTTCTTATGATGTCAGCAGGAGTTTGCCCGGGTTTTGCAGGAGGTCGATCACGTCGTTGAGGAAGCGGGCGGCGGTGGCGCCGTCTACCAGGCGGTGGTCGAAGGAGAGGCTTAGGGGGAGCATGAAGCGGGGCTCGATTTTTTCGTCGCGGACCACGGGCATCCAGCGGGAGCGGCCCAATAGCAGAACGGCTACTTCGGGATGATTGATGATGGGCGTGCTGTACGTGCCGCCGATCGCGCCCATGTTGCTGACTGTAAAAGTGGCGCCGCGGAGGTCGTCGACTGAAAACGCCACGGACCGGGCTTTTTGGGCCAAGGTGTTTAGCTGCTGGGCGATCTGGGGGATGCCGAGGCGGTCGATCTTGCGCAATGCGGGCACGACCAGACCGCGGGGCGTATCGACGGCTATGCCGATATTGATGTATTCCTTGTAAATCACCTCTTCCTTTTCGTCGTCGATGCTGGCGTTTAACGTCGGGTGTTGCTGCAAGGCCATGGCTACGGCCTTAAGGACGAAGGGCATGGCGGTAAGCTTCACGCCAGCGCCGATGTAACCTTGAGGGATGTTTTTTCGCAGGTGTTCGAGGTCGGTTATGTCGGCGTCGTCGAAATTCGTGACGTGGGGGATGGTCGAGGCGGATTTTGCTGTCTGGGCGGCGATGGTGCGGCGGATTTTAGGCATTTTTTCGCGGCGGATTTGGCCCCAAACGTCGGTGCCCGGCTCGCCGGGCGGAATGACGCGCTGAGCGGCACTGCTGGACAAGCCAGCAGTGGCACCCGGGCGCTGAGCGGCACTGCTGGACAAGCCGGCAGTGGAAGGCTGGGCTTGCGGGGCGGCGGCGGTTTTGACGTCTTCGGGCGTGATTTGGCCGCGGGCACCGGTGCCTGGGACCTGGCGGAGATCGAGGCCCAACTCCCGGGCAAGGCGGCGGGCTGCCGGTCCGGCGGGAATGATTTCTTCGGCGGCAGTTGTACCACCACTGCTTTTTTCCGGGTGCGGCAGTACAACTGCCGCACCAACGCTAGATGGCGGAGGAGCGCTGGATTTGCTTACGCCGGGAGTGGCTTCGGGCAGCGGTTTGGCGGCTTCCTGCGGGACAACAGCGGGCCGAGCGGATTTTGGCGGCGGGGAGGCGGCGGGCGTTTCGGACTCGGACTGAATAGTGAGCAGTGTTTGGCCGACCTTGACCGTTTGTCCTTTTTTCACGTGAATTTTGGCAACTTTGCCGGCGTAAGGGCAGGGGATTTCGACGACTGCCTTGTCGGTCTCCATTTCCAAAACGCCGTCGTTGGCGGCGATCACGTCGCCTTCGCGGACCAGGACATTAACGATGTCGCCGTTTTCCACGTTTTCGCCGAGTTCGGGTAGTTTGAAATCGATGTTCATGGTTAAAAAGTTTTCAGTTATCAGTTTTCAGTTGTCAGTTTTTATAAAAGGCATGAAATTGTAGTTGTGGTAACAAAATCATCCAGTGTTACGGTTGTTCAATTTGCAATTTGCATTTTACAATTGACAATTTGCAATAAAACAATCAGGCAAGCATGGGATTTGGTTTATGGGGATTGATATCTAAAGTTTTAATTGCGTCCGCGAGTTTATCGCGGGGATATTGGTTTTTTTGGGACAATTGATATAGGGCCGTCAGGGCGATGCTTTCAGCGTCGACCTCGAAAAAGCGGCGGAGTTCCCGGCGGGCTTCGCTGCGTCCGAAACCGTCGGCGCCCAGCGCGGCGTAATCGGGGCCGACCCAGGAGGAGATGCTAAGGGGCACTGCACTGACGTAATCGGATGCGGCCACGATGGGGCCGGAATCGCCTTCGAGCACCTGGGCAACATAGGGTTTGCGGGGAGTTTCGCCGGGATGCAAGCGATTCCAGTGATCGGCGTCCCGGCCGTCCATGTACAGGGCTTTATAACTGGTTACGCTATAGACGGTGCTGGAGACGCCGAAATGTTTTTCGAGTAGTTCCTGGGCCCGTAGCGATTCGCGCAGGATAGCTCCGCTGCCGAAGAGGCGGACTTTGGGTTTATCGGGTCCCAGATCGCGTTGGGAGAGTTTATAGATTCCGCGGCAGATTCCCTCGGTCGAGCCCATGGGCAGGATGGGCATGGCGTAGTTTTCATTCATTAGCGTGATGTAATAGAAAACGTCCTGCTCTTCGTAATACATGCGCCTCAGGCCGTCGAGGACGATAACCGCCATTTCGTAAGCATAGCAGGGATCGTATGCGCGGAGGTTGGGGTATGCCAGTGCAAAGAGGTGACTGTTGCCGTCTTGATGTTGGAGGCCTTCGCCGGCCAGGGTGGTGCGGCCGGCGGTGCCGCCGAGGACGAAACCGCGGCTGCGCATGTCGCCGGCGGCCCAAATCAGGTCGCCGATCCGCTGGAAACCGAACATCGAATAATAGATGAAAAAGGGGATCATGCTTATGCCGTGGCTGGAATGCGAGCTGGCGGCGGCGATGAAGGAGGCCATCGAGCCGGCCTCGGTAATGCCTTCTTCGAGAATCTGGCCGTTTTTTGCCTCGCGGTAATAGAGGATGTTATCGGAATCGACCGGCTCGTAAAGCTGGCCCACGTGCGAATAGATGCCGAACTGGCGGAAGAGCGATTCCATGCCGAAGGTGCGGGCCTCGTCGGGCACGATGGGCACAATGTAGCGGCCGATGTTTTTGTCGCGCAAGAGGTGCGTCAACAAGCGCACGAAGGCCATGGTGCTGGAGACCTCGCGTCCTTCGCTGCCGGCGAAATATTCGGCGAAATCTTCCCATTTCGGCGGCTTGAGTTTAATGGTGGGCGAACGCCGGCGGGGCACGAAACCGGCCAGGGCCTTACGATGTTCGCGGAGATACACCATTTCCGGGCTGTTTTCGGGCGGTTTGTAAAATTCGGCGCGGGCGGCGGATTGGTCGGAGATGGGGATGTCGAAACGGCGGCGGAATTCGACCAGTTCCTCCTCGTTTAGTTTTTTTTGTTGATGCGTGACGTTGCGGCCTTCGCCGGACTCGCCCAGCCCGTAGCCTTTGATGGTATGCGCGAGGATGACGGTAGGCGAGCCGCGGTGTTCGACGGCGGCTTTGTAGGCGGCGTAGACTTTGGCGGGATCGTGCCCGCCGCGGTTGAGTTTGAGGACATCTTCGTCGCTTAGGTTGGCGACTAATTCTTTCAGGCGGGGATCGACGCCGAAAAAATGCTCGCGGATGTAAGCCCCGGAACTGACGGTATATTTTTGAAATTGGCCGTCGACGACCTCGCCCATGCGGCGGACCAGGAGTCCGTCTTTATCTTTGGCCAGGAGCGGATCCCAAGCGGAGCCCCAAATCACCTTGATGACGTTCCAGCCTGCGCCGCGAAAGGCGCCTTCCAACTCCTGGATGATTTTTCCGTTGCCGCGGACGGGGCCGTCGAGGCGTTGGAGATTGCAGTTGACGACGAAGATCAGGTTATCGAGTTGTTCGCGGGCGGCCAGGGTGATGGCGCCGAGGGATTCGGGCTCGTCGCACTCGCCGTCGCCCAGGAAGGCCCAAACGCGGGAGGCCTCGGCGTCGGGCTTTATACCGCGATCGACCAGGTAGTGGTTGAATCGGGCCTGGTAGATGGCCATGATCGGCGCCAAGCCCATGGAGACGGTGGGAAATTCCCAGAAGTCGGGCATGAGCCAAGGATGCGGATACGATGACAGGCCCGGGGTGGCCTGCAATTCGCGGCGAAAATTTTTGAGTTGATCTTCCGAGAGGCGGCCCAGTAAAAACGCCCGGGCGTAAACGCCAGGCGAGGCGTGTCCTTGGAGATAGACCTGATCGGGCGGGAGCGGGCCTTCCTTGCCGCGGATAAAGTGGTTGAAGGCGACTTCGTATAAAGTGGCCGAGGAGGCGTAGGTGGAGATGTGCCCGCCGATGCCGTGACTTTGCTTGTTCGCCCGGACCACCATGGCCATGGCGTTCCAGCGGATGATGCTTTTTATGCGGCGTTCGATTTCGCGGTCGCCGGGATAATCCGGCTGATCTTCAAGGGGAATGGTATTTATATAAGGAGTGGTCGAGACGCTGGCGAAACGCACGTTCCGCGAAAAGCTATGATGCTTCAAGCGGGTGAGAAGATAAGCGGCGCGCTGGGGTCCGGCCGTGGAAATGACGTAGTCCAAGGCATCGAGCCATTCGGCCGTTTCGCGGGGATCGTCGTCTTGGGTGAACAGCGGCGATAGGCCGGCAGGCAGAGTGCCGTCCGGGAATTTATCTGTTTTTGTCGGGTCTTTCATAGTTTTTCCGTAGGGTGCGTGAAATGCACCGTTTCCTATGGTGCGTTTCACGCACCCTACAAAAATAACAGAATCTATGAGATAATCATGTATATTCTATGCATAAAAACAATTTTGACTATTGGTATAATAAATAAAATTTTAAGGAGACAAATTCGTGGCGGAACCGATTATAAGTGTTTCGGGATTGCGGGGAATCGTGGGCGAGACGCTTACCGCGGAGGTGGCCGTCCGCTACGTAACGGCTTTTGCCGCTATTGCGCCGCCGGGCGATATACTTATCGGACGCGACAGCCGGCCGTCGGGAAAGATGCTGTCGCAGGCGATTCAGGCGGGTCTGCAGGCCGCGGGACGCAACACAATCGACGGCGGAATCATGGCAACGCCGACCGTGGGAGTGCAAGTCATGGCTTGCCGGGCGGCCGGGGGCATCCAAATTACCGCCAGCCACAATCCGTCGCCATATAACGGGCTGAAACTGTTTTCGGCCAAGGGACGTGTTATCCCGTCCGGACCGGGAAAACAAGTGCTGGAGCGATATCGAGCGGCCCAACCCGAGCGGGTTCGACATGAAAAGCCGGGCACGGGTTCATCTTGCGAAGACGCGATTGGCGATCATTTATCGGCGGTTTTGGAAATTGTCGATGCCGGGCGGATCAGGCGGCGGCGTTTCCGAGTGGTTTTGGATTCCAATTACGGGGCGGGCGGGATTTTGGGGCGGCGATTGCTCGACGAACTTGGCTGTGATGCGATGATACTCGGAGAAGAGCCCAGCGGACAGTTCGCACACCTGCCGGAGCCGATAGCGGAAAATCTGGCCGGCGTGTTAAAGGCCGTGCCCGGGGCGCGCGCCGATATCGGTTTTTGCCAGGACCCGGACGCCGACCGGCTGGGCGTGATCGACGAAAGCGGCCGGTACATCGGCGAGGAATACACGATGGCCCTGTGCGCGGACCACGTACTGCGGCATCGAAAGGGCCCGATCGTGACGAATTGCTCGAGCAGCCGGATGTCGCAGGATCTGGCCGAAAAATATGGCGTGCCGTTTTATCGTTCGGCGGTGGGCGAGGCGAATGTGGTGGATGCGATGATTGCCCACGAAGCGATTTTCGGCGGGGAAGGCAACGGCGGGCCCATCGATCCGCGGGTGGTGCTGGTTCGCGACAGTTTCGTGGGCATGGCATTGATATTGGACGCCATGGCCGAGCGGGAATCGAAGATCGGCGAATTGGCAGGCGAACTGCCGCATTATGAAATCGTAAAGACCAAGATGGCCCTGCCGTCGGAAAAGATTCCGGCCGCTTTGGAGGCCTTGGAAAGGCATTTTTCCGATGCGGCGGCCGACCGGCTGGACGGGTTGCGCCTGGATTGGCCCGGGCGCTGGCTTTTGGTGCGGGGGAGCAATACGGAGCCAATCGTCCGGGCCGTGGCCGAGGCGCCTACGGCGGCCGAAGCGGCCGGACTGTGCAAAACCGCGGAGGATGTATTGGGAATGATGCAGAAATAATTTAGCAACGAATTATAGCAATAATATCTATCTGATCATATAAACCAGAAAACTAGAAATTAGCGAAAAGAGTAAGTCTATAGCGGGAGTTTGTTTGGTAATGGTTTTTCCGCCTTAAAATGCGTCAGATATAGTGAAATTACTTGACAAGTCAATGGATTTCTGGA
>JBEKSO010000248.1:0-6589 GCA_049516935.1 Thermoguttaceae bacterium | reverse complement strand
ACCAGCGGCGCTATCGTTATCCGTTTACAAATTGCACCAACTGCGGACCGAGGTGGTCGATCATCGAACAATTGCCATACGATCGGGCGCGGACGTCTATGGCTGATTTTATGATGTGCCCGGATTGCCGCGCGGAGTACGAGAATCCCGCCGACCGGCGTTTTCACGCCCAGCCTATCGCCTGCCCAAGGTGCGGGCCGCGCCTGGAATTGATCGACGCTGTGGGCAATTACATCGCCCGGGGCGAAGAAGCCGTCACGCTTGCCGCGGCCATGGTTTTGGAAAACTGCTCACTGGCTATAAAAGGACTGGGCGGTTTTCAGTTGGTGGTCGATGCCACTAGCGCCGATGCGGTTGCCCGGCTCCGCCAGCGCAAACACCGGCCGGATCGGCCGTTTGCCTTGATGATATCAACTTTGGAAGAAGTGGGACGGTATTGCGAGATCTCCGAGGAAGAGGCAAAAATGCTCGTTTCGCATCGGGCGCCGATTGTTTTGCTCAAAAAACTCGAACCTTCGCTTGCAAATAATAATGAAAATAATTCCGCCATTGTCGAGGGCGTTGCGCCGGGCAATCCTTACTTGGGCGTGATGCTGCCATACACGCCGCTGCACTATCTGCTTATGGAAGCGGTCGGCCGGCCGATCGTCTGCACCAGCGGCAACCTTTCCGAAGACCCCATGGCCATTTCCACCGAAGATGCGATTGAGCGATTAGGTTCGATCGCCGACGTGTTATTGACCCACAATCGGCCCATTGTGCGGCCGGTCGACGATTCGATTGTTCGTTTTGGTTCTTGCGGGTTCCAGGTAATGCGCCGTGCACGCGGATTCGCGCCGTTGCCCATCCGACTGAAAATCGCCGCCTCCACGATTCTTGCCCTGGGCGGACACTTGAAAAACACGGTTGCGCTGTGCTTGGGAAGTAGGGTGCATGAAATGCACCTTGAAGATTCTGTGGAAATTAGTAGGGTGCATGAAGTGCACCAAGAAACCGATAAAGCGGTGCGTTGCACGCACCCAACGACCCAAGTGGTCATGACTCCGCACATCGGCGATCTGGATAATATTTTAAGCGTCCAGGTTTTTCAACGGGCGATCGAGGATCTGGTGAATTTCTTTGCGGTCAAACCCGAGGTTGTGGTTTGCGATTTGCATCCAGATTACGCCTCAACGCGCGAGGCCGAATCGCTGGCCGCCAGGTGGGGCGTGCCGCTGGTGAGGGTGCAGCACCATCATGCCCACGCGGCCGCAGCCATGGCCGAACACGACCTGCAAGGGCCGGTGCTGGCACTGGCATGGGACGGCACGGGCTATGGCAGCGACGGAACCATCTGGGGCGGCGAGGCCCTGCGCTGCGATGGGCCGGAATTCTCCCGCGTGGCGCACCTGCGCACTTTTTCTCTGCCCGGCGGAGATAAAGCAATGCACGAACCCCGCCGTTCGGCATCGGGACTACTGTACGAATTTCTCGGCGATGAGTCAGGCCTGTTCGCGGGTATTTGGTTCAAAGACGCGGAAACCGGGGCCATTATGCGAATGCTCAAGCGGCGTATAAATTGCCCACGCACCAGCAGCATGGGCCGGCTTTTCGACGCGGTAGCAGTCCTGTGCGGACTGCCGGCGGTCATCAGTTTTGAAGGCCAGGCGGCCATGGCCTTGGAATTCGCCGCCGACAAGAGTGAACCATCGGCATACCCAATTCCCCTGCGATTAGATGAAAAGCAGGATCTCATCGCCGATTGGGAACCCATGTTTCACGCGATACTTGCCGACCTGGAGCGAAAACTATCGGTCGCCATTATTAGCGCCCGATTTCACAATGCCTTGGCCGACCTGGCCTTGGACATTGCCAACAGCGCAAAACTAGACAAAATCGTGCTCTCGGGCGGGTGTTTTCAAAATGTCTTGTTGACCGAACGGGTATACAATCGGTTGCACAAAGTGGGCTTTTCAGTGTATCTTCATAAGGAGGTCCCGCCCGGCGACGGCGGCATCGCCCTGGGACAAATTTACGTGGCGGCATTAAAAAATAAAGGGTAATAATCAAAATTGAAAAGCCGCGACCAGTGGTCGCGCCTATTCGTGTAAATAGAACTTATTCAATTGAGGTAATCATCTTATGTGTCTTGGCGTGCCTGGAAAATTGGTCGAGATTCATCCGCCGACGGAGCTGCAATTGCCCATGGGCAAGGTCGAATTCGGCGGTATTTATAAAGATATATGTCTGGCCTATACGCCCGAGGCCCAAGTGGGCGATTATGTATTGGTTCACGTGGGATTCGCCATCAGCCGCATCGACCAGGCCGAAGCCGAGGAAATTTTTTCGTACCTCAATGAAATCGGCGAAATGGAATGAAAAATAAAAAACCGCTTGCGGTTTCGCGATAAAGACCCCGGTGTATTTACCATGGGCTAAATGATATGAAATACATCGACGAATATCGTAATCCTCAACAAGTGAAGCAATTGGCCGAGGCCATTGCCGCGGCAACTCTACGGCCGTGGAACATTATGGAAGTCTGCGGCGGGCAGACGCACGCCATTATCCGCTTTGGGCTGGATGAGCTGCTACCGAGGCAGATTACCTTGATTCATGGGCCGGGCTGCCCGGTGTGCGTCACGCCGGTGGAGATTCTGGACAAGGCGATTGCCATTGCCTCGCGCCCGGGGGTGATTTTCTGTTCTTTCGGCGACATGCTCCGCGTGCCCGGCTCACAAAAAGATTTATTTACGGTAAAAAGCGAAGGCGGCGACGTGCGCGTGGTCTATTCGCCCATGGACGCCGTTACGTTGGCCCAAAAGCATGCCGATCGTGAAGTGGTGTTTTTTGCCGTGGGATTTGAAACCACGGCCCCGGCCAACGCCATGGCGGTTGCGCAGGCGGCGCGGCTGGGCCTTACGAATTTTTCCGTGCTGGTTTCGCACGTGCTGGTGCCGCCGGCGATCCGGGCCGTGCTTTCATCGCCCCAGAATCGGGTGCAGGCCTTCATTGCCGCCGGACACGTGTGTACGATAACCGGCATGGAGGAATATCGCCCCATTGCCGCCGAGTTCCACGTGCCCATCGTGGTTACCGGCTTCGAACCGCTGGACATTTTGCAGGGTGTATTGATGTGCGTGCGCCAGCTTGAAAGCGGGCGATGCGAGGTGGAAAATCAATACGCCCGATCGGTCCGGCCGCATGGCAACGTAGCGGCCAGGAGGCAGATGGAAGAAGTATTTCAAATCGTGCCGCGAAAGTGGCGGGGCATCGGCGAAATTCCCGATAGTGGGTTGGCCCTCCGCGAGGCGTTTGCGGGGTTTGATGCCCAACGGCGGTTCGGAGTTGCGGATATAACCGCCGAGGAGTCTGGCGAGTGCCTTGCCGGCGAGGTGCTGCAAGGTCGCAAAAAACCGCCCGACTGTCCGGCCTTCGGCATCCGTTGCACGCCCGATTGGCCGCTGGGGGCCCCGATGGTCTCGGCCGAAGGGGCCTGCGCGGCCTATTATCGCTACCGGAGGAATATATCGGAACAACCCTCACCCTAGCGCGTTTGGCCGAAACCAAACATATTGCAAATTGCAAATTTTAAATTGAACAAGAAGGAAATACCTTTTGTGTAGCCAAAACTATGTTCTTTATCTTTGTTCAATTTGCAATTTACAATTTGCATTTGTCAATTTGCAATATAAAACATGTGCATCAACTCGCTTAATAATCGAACAACAATTTAATTCTCTCACACACAATGAACGACGATTTCAAGTTGCAGTGCCCGGTTCCGCTGCGCGAACACCCCACAGTGCAGATGGCCCATGGCGGAGGCGGCCGTTTCATGCGCCAATTGATCGAGTCGATGTTCCTCCCTGCCTTTGCCGAGTTTAGCCCCGGCACACAGGGTGCCACTGCCGGCTTGTCCGGCAGTGCGGACAGCACGGTTGGACAAGCCGGGCACCATGCGAAGCATGGTCGTGGCACCCAAGATGCGCCGGCCCACGATAGCGCGGTGCTGGATATCGGCGGCGTGCGCCTGGCCTTTACCA
This sequence comes from Thermoguttaceae bacterium, assembly GCA_049516935.1. GTDB lineage: Bacteria > Planctomycetota > Planctomycetia > Pirellulales > Thermoguttaceae > JBEKIK01. Next base: position 2,564 of record JBEKSO010000248.1, on the reverse strand, counting down.
CCGACACGTTCGTCGTAAGCCCCATGTTTTTTCCCGGCGGCGACATCGGCAAGCTGGCCGTATACGGCACGGTCAACGACCTGGCCATGGCCGGAGCGAAACCGCTTTATCTCAGCGCCGGATTCGTGCTGGAAGAAGGGCTTGCCATGGAAACCCTGCACAAGGTAGTAGCCTCGATGGCCGCCGCGGCCCGGGAAGTCGGCGTGCGAATAGTGACCGGCGATACCAAAGTGGTCGATTGTGGCAAAGGCGACGGCATCTTCATCAACACGGCCGGCATCGGGCTTGTGCCGCGCGACGTGGAAATCTCGCCCGAAAAGGTCCAGCCCGGCGATGCAATCCTCTTAAGCGGCGATCTGGGCCGGCACGGCATGGCCGTAATGTCCGTGCGCGAAGGATTGGGATTTGAGGGCGATTTGCAAAGCGATTGCGCTTCGCTGGCCGGGCTGGTCGAAGCAATGCTCTCCGCCGACCGAACAATTCACTGCTTGCGCGACTTGACGCGGGGCGGATTGGCCGCGGCCTTGAACGAAATCGCCGCCGACGCCCGGGTCGGCATCGAGTTGGACGAGTCGGCCATCGCCGTTTCCGAACCCGTCGCCAGTGCCTGCGAAATTTTAGGGCTCGACCCTTTATACGTGGCCAACGAAGGCCGCCTGGTGGCATTTGTCCCGCCGAACTCAGCCGATAAAATACTCGATGTCATGCAAAAGCATCCGGCCGCGCACGGCCCGGCCATTATCGGCAAGACCACGCGGGAACATGCCGGCACCGTGGTTTTGCACAGCCTGCTTGGCAGCGGGCGAATAGTAGACCTGCTTTCCGGCGAACAATTGCCCAGGATATGCTGATATTTGCCGATCGGTTATTTAGCCCCCGGTGAATACACCGGGGGTTGTGCACTGCGAAACCGCAAGCGGTTTGCTTGAAAAATATCAATGGATGATCTACGTATAGACACTGATGGCGGCGAAAATCCCGAGGAGGGCTATCCCCTGGCGCCTTCTCCGCCGGCAAAAGAAATTATTCCGCAAGTGCCGCCGAAGATTAATTCTCTATCCCCGTACGATCCGCCCCCCAAAATCCCCTTTCAATACACATTAGCCGATATGTTTGTGTTGACCACGGCCGTGGCTGTGTTCATGAGTATTTTGAGTTTGTTCTCGCTTCCTACAATCGCGGGGGCAAGCGGGTTAGGGGCATTGTTCAGTTTGATCCTCTTGATCTTCTGGCCGCCGGGGCAACCGCTGCTTCGACTCGGCTGGTGGGTGCTGTTCGCACTTTACCTGCTGGCATGTATCGGAGCGATTATTTTCAAGCGGTAAGTCCATGTGTTCAATCATGCACGTTTCGCAGGAGTCGCAGAAAGGGGTTCGTTTCCACGGCCCCAGCCGAAACAGCCGCATGATGATATAAATCGCCGCCGCCGCAATCACGATCACGGCGACAATGTCTTGCCAGGAGAAAGTCATAATGAACCGATCCACATCCCTACTTGATAGGTTATCAACGCGCCAACGTATGCCAGCGCGGTCATGTAGGTGAAGACGAACGCCGGCCAGCGCCAACTGTTCGTTTCGCGGCGAATGACCGCCAGCGTGGGCGCGCATTGAACGCAAAGGGCGAAAAACACCATGATCGACAATGCCACGGGAATATTATATACCGGCTTGTCGGTCCCCTCCCAAACAACTGTGCGGAGCCGGGTTTGCAAGGCGGTGTAGCCGGTTTCCGATTTCAGGTCGGCATTGCCGCCCAGGTTGTACATCACGCCCAAGGTGGCCACCACGATTTCTCTTGCCGGCAGCGAGGCCATCACCGCGCAGCCGATCCGCCAATCCCAGCCCAGGGGTTTTACAGCCGGCTCGATAACGCGGCCCAACCGGCCCAGCAGGCTGTTGTGTTGATGGGCCGTCTCGATATCGCGCTGCAATTGAACTACGCGCGCAGCAGCCCCGGCCTTGAGCGGATCCTGGGGTTCCATCCGCTCCAGGCTCGTTCGAAGTTCCTGCCTTTCTTTAACCAGCGGGGTGACGATTTTGGGATCGTGCGGATAATACAATCCGGCCCAGACCAAAACCGAGACCGCCATGATCAGCGTGCCCGCGCATCGCAGAAAAACCCATCCCCGCTGCCCGACGCGATATGCCACGGTCCTCAGCGACGGCCACTTGTAACCGGGCAGTTCCATGACGAACGGCGGCGACTGGCCCCGCAGCAGAGTCCGTTTCAGCACCAACGCCGCGGCCACGGCCATGACAATGCCCAGACCATACAGGCCGGCCAGGGTAAGTCCCTGCAAATTCACCAATCCGTGCAGGTAAGACTGGGCGGGAATGAAGGCGGCTATCAGCAAGGCATAAATGGGCAAACGCGCCGAGCACGTCAACAAGGGCGAGACCAGGATCGTGGTCAGCCGGTCGCGCTCGTCTTCGATCACACGCGCAGCCATAATTCCGGGCACGGTGCAGGCAAACGAGGAAAGCATGGGAATGAACGATTTTCCGCTCAACCCGATGCGCGACATTGCCCGGTCCATGAGAAACGCCGCCCGGGCCATGTAT
>JBEKSO010000247.1:0-6623 GCA_049516935.1 Thermoguttaceae bacterium | reverse complement strand
CGATCCAATCTAGCAGACTGGAATAGACGGTTTTCACCCCAGGCAGGGCGGCGATCCTGTCGCCCAGTGCTTCGGGCAAGGCGCTGAGGAGTTTTTGTTTCGATCCGGTCTGCTGGACAATGAGGTCGACTTTTTGTCTTTGATATATACTAAGGAAAGACTGCTCGAAGCCGATGGCAATGCCGACCAGCGCCACCACTGCGCCGACGGCAACGGCCACGCCGATTATGGTCAAACTGGATCGCACGCGGCGGCGGATGATGTTTTTTACGATGAATGTGGAAAAACGCATGGCGGTTTGGCAGTATTTTGTAAAAGGCAAATTAGGCCCATCGGCCGAAACGGGAATTATCTCCGATTATACTCCACAGCCATGCGAGACTGCCGGACAACAGATTTCCCGGGCAGGAAGGCGGACGTCGGGATTCTACGAACAATTACTTTCTAGTTCCTTATCTAACCTAATTGTCGGGGGTTAGGGGGCTTTGTCAACCGCGGGCATGGATAAAGATAATATTAAAAGGAGCTAAAAAGGCCCCCATGAGCCATATTGGAGCCGAATATTCTCTCTCTTTTACCTGGTCGATGTTGCTGTACATTTTTTCGACCATGATTTCAGTAATAATGACGCTTATTTAACATGTGAAATCGGTAATATATATTGTAATATGGGATTAGAGGACTAAATATAGCACTAAATGACATGCAGATGATTTTAATACTTGACTTGTGATGAATATAATTCCGCGTGCCATGCGGAGATATAACATTGATGTCTACCCCAGTTTCCGGACATTTTTTGGGCCTAGCTTCGGTTGACAAAGCCGGTGCCGATGCACTGATTCTGCCGTTGCCTTACGAAAAGACGGTATCGTACGGCAGCGGCACGAGCAACGGTCCGCGTGCGATCTTGGACGCCAGTTTACAGTTGGAATTATTTGATGAGGAAACTCTAGTCGATTTTAAAAAAGCGCCTAAACTCCATACTTTGCCCGCCTTGTTGGATATCGGGGCCGAAACAGTTCAGGACTATTTAAAGGCGGTCGAGACATACGTTGCTCCGCTGCGCGATAGATTCATTCTCGGCCTGGGAGGGGAGCACACGGTAACATACGGCCTGGTAAAAGGTCTGGCAGGCGATCCGGCCGAAGTCACTATAGTTCAAATCGACGCCCATGCCGATTTGATCGACGAGCTCAACGGCTTAAAATGGTCGCACGGCACGGTTATGAGGCGGCTTTGGGAAGAGGGTTGCCGGTTGGTTGAGATCGGCATTCGCAGTCTGAGCAGTTCGGAGTACGAACTGGTGGATTCGGGCGAGCGCATCACGACATATTTTGCCCATCGACTTGAAGAACAATGGGCCGAGGTGCTGCGGACGTTGCACGATCTTGAGGGCCCGGTCTACCTGACGATCGACGTGGACGGTCTTGATCCGTCGATCATACCCAGCACGGGCACGCCTCAGCCCGGCGGTCTGAGCTGGCGTCAAGCGATGGAGGTGATCCGCGCGATTGCCGCTTCGCGGAAGATTCGCTGGCTAGGGGCCGACGTGGTGGAATTCGTGCCGTCGCCGCATCCGCCCGGCTGCGATCCGGCGGCCGCCCGGCTGGCTGAAAAAGTGTTGGCGTGGCGGCATGCGGGCAGGCGCGGATAATCGGCGCCGCCGATAGAGATAAGCGTAAACTCAAGGAGCCGCGATAAAAATGAACGAGATCATGCCGGCGCCCAGGTTATGGATGCCGGCAATTCCCGGCCTTTTCCAGGCGGATCATTTTTAAGCGCTCTTATGCCAATTTCAACTTTAAACAGCGCCCGGCCGCGTGTTTACGCTGCGCGAAAACACGCTCGGTTACAGATAATAGACGCGCTGAATTAAATTAGAACGCGTATTAGACGGGTTTTACAGACTCGGCACGGGGTCCTTTGTCGCGACCGCGTGCATCCGGACCGCTGATTAACTCGTACGAAACTGCTTGCCCTTCTTTCAATTCATCGAATTTTAGATCGACAACCGATGAATGATGAAAGAACACGTCACCCTCGCCTCCCGATATGAATCCAAAGCCACGATCGGTGACGATTTTCTTAATTGTACCTTGCGGCATCGCAACCACTCCTCGTAAACGCAAACTATCCGAACGAAAGGCAAAAGCCTTTCGCGCGGTAAAAATAAAAAAACCGCGGGGAAAACTCCACGGTTAAACTCTCGATTACCAATTGTTGGTGTTTGTTGTTTTTTTAGCGTTGCCCTTATCGCGCTCCTTGATTTTATCGTCGGCGAATTTTTGGGCCTCATCTTGCGTCTTGAATGTTTTGGGAAAGACTTTTACATCGTAGTCTTTTCTATCCGGTTTCTTCAGCGAATTAGCGTCGGCATTTTTTTTGTCTTTTTTCGCATCATTGTATTTTTTCAAATCCGATTTATAGTCATCCTCGGATTTTTTCTTGATGCTGGTTTTTTCGGTGTTTGTGACGACCTTGATATCTTCGCCGATCTGGACTACGTAATAAGTTTCATTTTTAGCGCCCGGGGTGGTTTTTGTGCTCGCCGAAGCGCGATCGGCCGGCGAGGTTCCGGGTCCATGCGGCGGCTGGTCAGCCTGAGAACTTTTCGATAAGACAAGAAGTATGCCGAAAACAAGCACAGGTGAAAAAAAGCAGGTCAGCCGCCATTTATTAGTCATGATTCACTCCCTTGGAAGACCGCCATATACCCGCCGCTATTGACGGGGCTTATATGCCCAACTCTTATGTTAAATATATAATCTTTCTTAAACTTATCTTAGCATTTATCCACAAAAACGGCAAGGTAGTCCAATACATGACCCTGCCCCCTCCATTGGATCATCCAATTTGCATGTTTATACCCTATTTTCGGGACTGTACGGATTTTTGTAGCAGTGCCCAAGTGGCACGGCCATCTTGGCCGTGTTTCTTCACGGACTGGAAGTCCGTGCCACAGTTTGACACTAAATTTCTTTTACCCCCCTATTTTCTAGCGAGCTTCGCGGACGGCGTCGTACAGGGCCAGGAGGTTTTCGGTGGGGGTGCCGGATTGGACATTGTGCACGGTGTTGAAGACAAATCCACTGCCGCGGCCGAAGATTTCAATGCGCCGGCGAACTTCCCGGCGGATTTCCTCGGGCGTGCCAAACGGCAATGTGCGCTGGGTATCGACGCCCCCGCCCCAGAAAGTGATTTTGCCGCCGAATTTCTCTTTTAATAATTGGGGATTCATGCCGGCGGCCGAACATTGCACGGGGTTGAAAATATCGAAACCGGCATCGACCATGTCGGGCATCAAGGCGATGATCGAACCGCACGAATGGATAAATGTCTTCCAGGGTGTGTGCTGGTGTACAAAATCGTTCAAGCGGCGATGGAAGGGCTGATATAGTTTGCGATAGGCCTTGGGTCCGATGAATGGGCCGTTCTGCGTGCCGAAATCGGTGCCTGTCATGTATACCACCGTTATGCGGTCGCCGACCGCGTCATATAATTTGCCCAGATTTTTCAGGGCGATTTCGCACTGCCGATTGAAAACCTCGTAAACGTAATCGAAGCGGGTGACCGTGCTGACGTACCACTCTTCCACGTCGCGGATGCCTTTGGGATGCTTCAACCACGGGGCGGGCACAAGGGCGATGTCGCCGAAGGCCATGCCGCCGAAATTGGCCACTATCGCCCGGTCGCTTTCCTTGTGCAAACGGTCGGCCTCGGCGGCGAAATACTGGAGATCGGCATGGGACACCGGCGCGAATTCCTCCAGGTTGTCCTCGACGTTCAGATGATTGTCGTCGATTCTGTCCTGTCGCTTGGTGGAATCGAAATAGAAACCGCCCTTGGGCATGCGTCCGCTGGGCGGCACGGTTTTATCGCCCGCCGGATACATGAGGATATCGCCGTTGGGCTCCGGATCGGTATTGAATTTGCCCGGCACCAGGACCGGCGTGCCGTCGAATGTGGTCCAGGGCTTCCAGTCCACGTTTTTGAATCCGAACATTGTCGAGGGCCTGCCCAGGGGGATGACGTCCACGCCCAGGGCGTCGAGCAGGTCCGGGGCGATCTCGCCCAGCATCTGGTATGGCTCGGTGACTTTGACCGCCGTGCCCGGCGGATCGAGCTTTAAAGCCTGCCGCAATTTATACACGCAACTGACCTGCATGCCGGTGACCGTGGTGGCGCCCAGGTCGAGCGGCACTCGATCGGGCTGCTTGTGATTTAAAGCCGCTTCAACGCGTTGTCGGGAGTTCATGAGATTAAAACCAATTCTGGCCTGCGTTTATAATTGCTTAAATCAGAAAACGGGAATGGCAGTACAACTACGTCTCCTTTTATAAATCTCGCCACGCCGCATCCTCTTCGGGGCTGAGCCAATCTTGAGCGAGCACGTTTTCACTGGCCAGCGCCATCGGCATGTTATGATTGGCCGCGCGAAGTCTCAATTTTTGCAAAAAAGCGGCCAGTTCGTCAAGGCATTCGGGCGGCAATTCCTCAACGGAATGAATGATAGCGTCTTTGGTGGTCATTTTTACCTCTCTTTTCGTTCTATGCGACGAATATCCGCTTTGCAAGACAAATTGGGATTGTATCGCCGTCTACTTCTTCTCCTTTGCCAACTTCTGTTGCCACTCTTGTAACATTTGTAAGGCTGCAAGTGGCGTGATGTTGTTTAACTCAACACCGCGAAGTTCGTCTATTACGGGGTGATCGCCGCCGAAAAGGGTTAGTTGGAAGTGGGCACGCCGTTCGGGGATTTCGGGGTGGCGGGCGATTTTCGCCCGGCCTTCGGCGTCGAGGTGTTCTTCCTCGAGTTGGGCCAGGATTTCCTTGCTCCGTTCGATCACTTCGCGCGGCACGCCGGCCAGGCGGGCGACGTGGATGCCGTAGCTCTTGTCGGCCGCCCCTTCCACGATCTTATGAAGAAAAACTACTTCGTCCTGCCACTCGCGCACGGCCACGTTGAGGTTTTTCATGCCGGAAAAGGATTTTTCCAGGTCGGTCAGTTCGTGATAATGCGTGGCGAAAAGCGTGCGGCAGCCGATGTGTTCGTGCAGGTATTCTACTACCGCCCAGGCCAGCGATATGCCGTCGTATGTGCTTGTGCCGCGCCCGATCTCGTCGAGGATCACCAGGCTCCGCGGCGTGGCCGTGTTAAGGATCCGCGCGGTTTCGGTCATTTCGACCATGAACGTGCTTTGCCCGCGGGAAAGCTCGTCGGTGGCCCCTACCCGGGCGAAAATCCGGTCGGCTATGCCGATTGTGGCCGATCGGGCGGGCACGAAACTGCCGATCTGGGCCATGAGCGTGATCAAGGCCACCTGGCGGATGTACGTGCTTTTGCCGGCCATATTCGGGCCGGTGATGAGAAGGATAGATCCTGTGGAAGTAGTAGGCACACTTGATAATGTAGCAGGCACACTCCGTGTGCCGTCTGTTTTAGTTGTATTTTCTTCAGGGAATTTCGCTTCTGAATTTGATTTTTCAGCGGCATCGCCGACGACACACGGAGTGTGCCTGCTACTGTCTTCGCCGACGGCACACGGAGTGTGCCTGCTACATTGGACGTTTGTGTCGTTGGGGACAAATGTGCCTTCGGGTTCGACGATATCGAGCACGGGATGGCGGCCGTCAATGATTTTTAACATCGGCTCTTCGACGATTTCCGGCCGGCAGTAGTTTCTCTGCCTGGCTAATTCGGCCAGGGCCACGAGCACGTCCAGTTGGGCCAGCACGGCGGCGGTAGATTGAATCCGGCGGCGCTCGGCAGCCACGGCGTCGCGAAGCCCGATGAACAGTTCGTACTCCAGTTCCTTGGCCTTTTCATCGGCCGTGAGCACCTTATCCTCGTATTCCTTCAATTCCGGCGTGACGTAACGCTCAGCGTTTTTGATCGTCTGCTTGCGGATGTATTCGGCCGGTATTTTATCGCGGTGGGCGTTGGTGACCTCGATGTAATAGCCAAAGACCTTGTTGAAACCGACCTTGAGGTTCGCAATGCCGGTCCGCTGGGTCTCTTGTGCCTGATATCGGGCGATCCACTGTTTGCCGCCGCGGGCCAATTCGCGGAGTCCGTCGAGTTCGTTATTAAATCCTTCGCGGATGAAACCGCCGTCCCGGCTCGATAGCGGGCAATCGTCCGCAAGCCCGGCATCCAGCTTGCCGCGCAACTCGACGCAAAGGTCGATGCCGGCTTCCAGTTCGTTGATAAGCGGACTTTTTCTGGCGGTGAGTTTGGCCTTCAGCCCGGGCAACCAACGGAGGGTGCGTCCGAGAAAACCGAGATCGCGCGGGCTTGCCCGGCCGGTAGTCACCCGAGCCAAGAGCCGTTCGACGTCGTACACGCGGCGCAAGGTCTCGATAAGTTCGGCGCAAAGCGAGGCGTCGGCGACCAGTTCGTCTACGGCCTCGTGACGGGCGCGGAGCAAGGCGGCGTCGGTCAGCGGATTGGCCAGCCATTGGGCCAAAAGCCGCGAGCCCATGGCCGTGACCGTGCGGTCGAGGATAGCCAGGAGCGAGCCTTCGCGCCGGCCTTCGCGCAGGGTGCGGGTGATTTCCAGGCTGCGGCGGCTGGCCTCGTCGATTTCCAGCGTGCCCGATGTGCGGTAAGGCGTCAGCCG
>JBEKSO010000246.1:0-6654 GCA_049516935.1 Thermoguttaceae bacterium | reverse complement strand
GTATCCAATAGCGTATCGAAACCCACAGGGCCTTCGCCACTGTAATCACGGCTTCATAGATGTTGCTCAGCCAGAGTCGCATATAAATCTTAAATTTTTTTAATTGGCCTTAGTAAAACTTTTTTTCGGGCGCTAAACATGGATTATAGGGGATGGGCGTTTAGCGGCAAGCAGACCTTACAAAAAGGCGGATTTATATAAATCGCAAATAAACTGTCCAGTTTCTATGTTATCGATAACCCATAAGACTGGTATGGGAGAGATTTTTTTCCCGGCAAAATTGATAAGATGTAGGGGTACTAATTGTGCAATTTCAGATAAAGATTGCCACTTGCCGGACAAATCTTCTGTGACGTAACATATTATGTAACAATATGTTATGAATTATTATTTCTTTCATTGTCATAACCTGGGTAATCTGTGCTGAAATGGATGACACTAACGAATAGATCGGCGGCAAGTTAATTTGTCAAAAAACACCTGATAAAATCGCGTAAACTGGCCCGCCATTCGCTTGACTTCCCTTAAATAAGGCGTATCGTACATTGATGGCAGTCTATTAATGTAGACGCCATTTTTAATGCACGTTTTGGGGGGGTATAAAGGATTAACTGGCGAAGGAACGTACCATGTTAGTGCTGTCGCGTAAGAAAAACGAAAGTATTGTCATCAACGATGACATTACGATCGTGGTTGTGGAAATTCGAGGAGATAAGGTCCGACTTGGGGTTGAGGCCCCAAAGGAAGTGCCGGTACACCGACGCGAGGTCTTCGATGCGATTCATCGCAACGAACTCGCCGCAGGGAACAAATCGGCTGATAAAGCCGACACAACCGGAACAAGCACCAACCCATAAAGACTTTTCTGCCTGAATGTGGGCGCTTGTCGGTAAGCCTCTTCCGCTTAGACTCCCTTTTCCCAGCTTTCTAAAGTATCTTTTTCATCAAACGATGCCGATACTCTGCGATTGCATCTGTTTGGTAATTTTGCTCTTGCATTTGTAATTCGTGCATAATCCGCCGTTTCGTCGTACCTAATATGAGTCGGGATCTAATAGAAAAAATGCAAAAGGGACCAACCATTTACCTTAGCGGGCTTGAAAAACCCCCTTGACGGATGCCTTGACGCCAAGGTATACAAACGGGTCTTGCCAGTTTATCGCCCTAGAACCGGCCCCGTCGTCTAGAGGCCTAGGACACAGGCCTTTCACGCCTGCAACACGGGTTCGAATCCCGTCGGGGTCACTCTATTTAGGGGATAGCGAATGGGGGATGGGGTGGATTCTTTGCGTGATGAATGCTTTCTGCGCATTAAAATTTTTATTTCTTTAAGAGGAATGAAGAAATTAGGCACTCTATATATCAGTTTTACTTGGCTCGATCACCAGCAGCAAAGCTATAATCCCCAAGCAACGGGCCGCCCAGCCGACGAGGAAGATCCATTGGTTGTAATCCAGCGAATTGCCTAAAAACTCGAATGAGCTTGTGCCATAACGGTCGAAAAGCCATCCGCCCAGGATCACATTGGCGGCATAGCATAATCCGGTGACAGTGAAGTAGGCGGCAATGTAAGGCGTGTTCGAAGCACTGCTGGACGAGCCGGGCACCGACCGACGGTTGGTCGTGGCACACTGTGATTGACCAGGCGCAAGCTTGAGCATCAGGTTGGGCAGGCCGATGTTCAATCCCGCGTAAGCGATCCATACTATCCATGCGCCCACGAACCACCACGGGGCCTGCGGCGTGGAAAAAAAGTAAAACAGCGGCCCCTGGGCGGTCAAAATCAGGCAAAACAGCATCACCGACTTATTGCCGATGCGGTCGCACATGCGGCCCAGCGCGGGACTGATGCTCAATTGTCCCAATCGCATTGCAGTTGATACGGCAAGCATCGTCAACAGAGATACATGCAACACCCGGGCGGGAAACGTGGTTTGCATCGTTTGCGTCAGTCCGTTGGAAAATGAAAACCAGCAGCCGAACAAAAGCAAACGCAAAAAACGGCTCTCGGCGAAAGGTCCAGCCAGCGATTTCCAATCGATCGCCGGCCGCTTATGCACAATCTTTTCGGCCTTTGGCATCATCCATAGCGGCACTATCGCCGCGATCATGAACCACGCACCCAGGCCGGCCGGAATTGCGTAGCCGATCCATCGCAGCGACTCGGCATGATTTTCTATCCACCAATATGAGAACAATCCGCAAGCCAGTGCGCCGATGGCTTCGCCTGCAACCAGCCAGCGCTGGCGGAAACCAAAAAATCGGCCGCGGATCCTCAGCGGCGCAATGTCGGCCAGCCAGGAAAACAAGGCGACGGTGCCCAGGTACTGCATCAAGTGGTGCAAGGACCAAAGCATTACCAACGCAGTCAGCGATATCGCGGCCGACTGAAACATCCCCGGCGCCGCTGCCAGCGGCAGACAAAAGAGCAACAAACCGCTGAGCAAAAATGTGCCCAGGCAGAAAGTCTTTCGGTTGGCGATCCGTCCGATCATAACAGGCGCGGCCAGCCGCAGCAGCCCGACCAATTGCGGCATGGCCAGAATCAGGCCGATGCCCAATCCGAGTTTCTTCGCATCCAACTGCAAGGCCAGGAAAATAACAAGCGTGGTGCTGGTCAGGCCGTTGCCTATGGCCCACAGCCCGATGTTCCAATAGGCCAGTTTCCAGGCCCAACGGCGTTGGGAGGGGGAGAGCCCATGCGGCGGTTTTTTTGTGTCAAGATCGGTCATGGTGGATGCGATTATTGTAACCGTTCACGATGGAATGTAGCAGGCACACTCCGTTAATGTAGCAGGCACACTCCGTGTGCCGTTTCTGGTTTTCCAGACGCTATGGATACTTTGGATTATGTGTATTGTTCGTGGCGTGTATTAAAAAGTTAGACGGCACACGGAGTGTGCCTGCTACATTATGGCGGATTTCCGTGGATGATCGCATTTTCCCACCCCTCGACAAACACCATTTCTCTAATTAAACTAAATTGTTTTCCAATCCTATATTGTTCACCGGTAATTAAGGGTAAATCCATGGATTCCAAGCGCATTTTCCTGAGCGAAAAAGAAATTCCCGCGGCCTGGTACAATCTTCAGGCCGACCTGCCCAAACCGGTTCCGCCGCCGTTGCACCCGGGCACCAAGCAACCCCTCTCGCCGGCCGACTTGGAACCGATTTTCGCCAAGGAATTGATCGCCCAGGAAGTGAGCCAAGAGCGCTGGATCGAGATACCCGAGCCGGTCCGCCGTGTGTTGACCATTTGGCGGCCATCGCCGCTTGTTCGGGCCACGGAATTGGAAAAGGCCCTGAAAACTCCGGCACGCATCTATTTCAAGGACGAAAGCCACAGCCCGCCCGGCAGTCACAAACCGAACACGGCCGTGGCCCAGGCCTATTACAACAAGATTGAAGGCATCAACCGGCTCACGACCGAAACCGGCGCCGGTCAATGGGGTTGTGCATTATCATTCGCCTGCGCCGTGTTCAACATGGAATGCAAAATTTTCATGGTCAAGGTGAGTTACAATCAAAAACCATATCGCCGCTCGATGATGCAGCTTTGGGGCGGCAAGGTCACCGCCAGCCCGTCGACGGAGACCAACGCCGGCCGACAGCTTCTGGCCGCCGATCCCGATAGCCCGGGCAGCCTGGGCATGGCCATCAGCGAGGCCGTCGAAGCGGCTGTCACTGCTGGTGATACAAAATACACGCTGGGCAGCGTGCTTAATCACGTCATGCTGCACCAGACGATCATCGGCCTGGAGGCGGAAAAACAAATGAAAATCGCCGGCGATTTCCCCGACGTAATCATCGGCTGCGTGGGCGGGGGAAGCAACTTCGCCGGACTGGCCTTCCCCTTCATCCGCCACAAGTTCAAAGGCAAGGACATCCGCTTTGTGGCCTGCGAGCCGCATTCCTGCCCCTCGATGAGCCGCGGTCAGTACCGTTACGACTTCGGCGACACCACCAAACTCACTCCGCTCATAAAGATGTTCACCTTGGGGCACAGTTTCGTGCCCCCGGGCATCCACGCCGGTGGATTGCGCTATCACGGCATGGCCCCCATGGTCAGCCTGTGCGCCGATTTGGGCATTGTCGAAGCGGCCGCCTTCCATCAAAACGAATGTTTCGAGGCCGCGCAGATGTTCGCCAAAACCGAAGGCACAATTCCCGCCCCGGAAACCTCGCACGCCATCCGCTGCGCAATAAACGAAGCCATCCGCTGCCGCGAAACGGGCCAGGCCAAGTGCATCCTCTTCAACCTCAGCGGCCACGGCCTGTGCGACATGTCGTCCTACGACAAATACTTCTCCGGCCAGTTGGAAGACTACGCCTACCCCCAAGAACACATCGAATCCGCCCTGGCCGAACTGCCCGTGCTGGAATAAAGATAGTAATGAAATAGGAGAAACCTTGATTCCCGAGAGAGACAGGGCATCTTTCTTATAGGACCTTGCCAAATGCTACGAATCCAACCGATTTCGAAAGCAAAAAGGCGATAGTATGATAATACCCACAGCCCAAGATCAGGTGGACAAGTGCGCGGCCGAAATCGCTAAGGCAACAGTCCCATTCTATACGATCTCACAAAGGAAGGTTTTCCAAGAGCGTTCAGGGGTGCTTCTTAGAGTCGGGACGAAACATTTTGTCTTGACCTGCGCTCATGAGATTAATGAACATTATAAGAAACATAACCTGCCAGCTTTCATAGGTCGACCTACTTCTGGATCTGGTTGCCTGATTCGACTTCAGGACTGTTTCAGTATACGCATTGAGAAGTTCGACGTGGATCTAGCCGTTATCGAATTATGCCAGAGTGTCGTCGAACAATTGCTGGTCACGAATCGTTTTGTGGGCATCGCCGAGATTGATTTACTTGCGTACGCTCAACCAGCGTTCTACCTTATTTTGGGCTTTCCAAGTGAAGATACTGAAGTGAATTATATAGAACGTGATATAAAGACGAAGGGATTATGGTACGTAACATTTTTATATCGTGGTAAATTAAACCCACATTCAAATTTCAATCCCGATATACATCTTTTGCTGAATTTCGAAAAGACAGGATTAGCGCACGATGGCGAGACGTCCAAAATTCCGCACCCCCGTGGTCTAAGCGGCTGCGGGATATGGCGCTTAACGGAAAGCGAAAGTTGGGAAAACTGGAAGCCTGAACACATGAAACTTGTTGCCATTCAACATAGATATGATGAGCATCGCAACTATGTCATGGGATCTTGGGTGCGGCATGCAATGCAAATGGTGTGGCACCGCTATAAGGAATTGCGACCGGGTATGCAAATCCAAATCCCGCAATCCGGATAAACCCGAAAAAGGAAAAAGGGGTTGGGAGTCTTTTCCAAATGCCGAAGAAGCAGAAGATCTCTCTTATTCCCGTCGAGCGTATCGAAAGAGCCATACTTCTTATACGCGGGCATAAGGTCATGCTCGATCGCGATCTTGCCGAACTGTATGGCGTGAAGGCAATTGCGCTCCGCCAGCAGGTGAGCCGCAACAAAGCCAGATTTCCCTCGGACTTCATGTTCCGACTAAGCCACGAGGAGGCGGAAGCCTTGGTATCACAAAATGTGATACCATCGAAGCGCAGCATGGGTGGCTCGCTCCCGTTTGCCTTCACGCAGGAAGGAGTTGCTATGCTCTCCAGCGTTCTCCATAGCGAGCGAGCGGTGCTCGTGAACATCGAGATTATGCGCACGTTCGTGCACCTGCGCGAGATGCTTACGTCTAATGTGGAATTGGCTCGGCGACTGGATGAATTGGAAAAGAAGTACAACAAGCAGTTCCGCGTGGTTTTTGATGCTATCCGCCAATTCATGGCCCCTGTCCCGCCTCGACCCCATAAGCAGATCGGATTCCATGTAAGAGAGAAAAAATAGAGCCGGAAAAAAGGGGTCAGAACTATTTTCTCTTGACGGGATAAGCGGGTAGCACCGGTTCTTGAATCGGTGGGACAAAATCCCAAGAGGTTTTGTCAGGATTTAGCAATTTCAATTCTGCCTCTTGCGGCACAGCCGCCCAGGTTCAAGAACCTGGGCTACCCGCTGGTCGCTACCAGGTCAGCTCCAGGCCGGCAAAGCCGCCTTGGTACAGGACAGTGCCGCCGAGGGCGATGTTCGCTGTGCCGGCGTCTGGCCCGAGCAGTAGGTGCGTGGCGACCTGATCGGGCGCCAGCGCCACCCCGTCCAGTGCCGCCATCTGGTAGCCCATTCGTAGCCCAATGTGGTCCGTGGCCTGGTAGACCGCCGTAATCGAGGCCTCGCCGAAGAAGGCCAGGTCATTTCCGCGATCACTCGGAAACACGAAAATTACAGAGTCGTGTGCCCGCGAATCTGCGATGTTCACCAGCGCGCCCGCCTTGAGCCCCGCGTCCATGCGAAAGCGGCCCCATTGCAAGGGCGTGACGATCGCGCCCGCCTGGAGGCCATACAAGTGCTTGTGCGTGTCAGCTTCATAAAAGTTGTTTGGACTAGCGACGTCCTCCATTAGAAGGCGCTCGCTGAGTTCCATCGTGCGGAAACCAATAAGCATCTTCCAGAAGCTGCCACAGGGCATCGTGGCATTCAGTTCAAGGCTGTGCAGCCGCGACGTATATGACACGATGGGATCCGCAAAAGGACCGTGAAAACGAACAGGGTC
>JBEKSO010000245.1:0-6669 GCA_049516935.1 Thermoguttaceae bacterium | reverse complement strand
ATTCGTCCAGAAAATTGTAGGTCCAGTCCACACCGGCCGATTCCAAGCTGTCGCAAAAGACCGCATAGGGCGGATTTGGACCGCAGGCCTTAACCGCGGGCTCGGCGATTTCCTTGATGAACTTATCGATTACAGCCGGGCTGTAGTGGTCGATCACATAGCCCTCGGCCCCGAATGCCGCACGCTTGACTTTCATCTTTGTCTGGCTTGCGATAAAAAACGTGATCTGATTCTGCCCTTTTAAATCGGCGGGAATCTGAGCCGCACTGTCCCGAATTTCGACTTCTTTATATGGATTATCGCCGGGCTGGATATTTTGCAAGGGTCCAATAAAGGCGGCAAACAGCTTTTCTCCTTCGCTTATTTTCGGCAAGGCAACGCTGGTTTGCCCCTCGGTGATATCATTTTTTACCGTACGCAATCGACCGGCGGCTTCGCTAACGGGAAACTGCGGGCCGCCGTAAGGCCAGCCGGTACCGAGGGTCAAATCCATGCGCAAACCGAGTTCTTTTGCCTTTTCTGCCGTAAACCTAAGGGCGTCGAGGTGCTCCTGCGAGAGGAATTTGAAATTCTTGATTCCCACCTTTTCATCGTCGAGCACCAGCGGATAGGTCGTTTGCACTTCGACTCCGCCGATGCCAGCCTCCTTCATAGTTTTCATCTCGCGCTCGAGCTCAGCCTTGTTCACAGACGGCCCGAACCACCACCAACGCATCATGATCCGCGAGTCATCCGGCGGCCGGTCGAAATTGCGCTCTAGTTCGTTGATGTCCGCGGCCGACGACGGAATCGCGTACAGCATTATCGCGACATTTACGACGAAGATGATGGATTTGGAGCAAGTCTTCATGTTATCCTCATTTTTTCCCGGTGAATATTTCACTTCACCCAGTTATTTTATCACATTGGTTTCAAGAACTTCAAGATACTCAAACTGTAAACGCCCAGCCAACCAGGAGCCGCGTAAACGCGGCTGACAACGCCACAGGCGAAGGAGTTATAGTAAATTAATTGACCTCCCAACCTGACGTAAAAGTCAGGCCTATTAGCGCTGCGCGGAAACGCCCGTAAACGGGCGTGACGCCATGATTTATGCCAATATTGAACATAACTCTTTTACAGTTTGAGAAGATAATAATTTGGCAAACCTCAATTGCTCTCGGGCTTCGCCGTTGTGCTCTGCGGACTGGCAGGCATGTCGAATTCATCTACGGGATCAGGATACCTTGGGTCGAACGACGGAACATCGTCGGCCAGGAATTTGGCGATGCCCAGCTTGTTGGATTTAATCCCTTCCACAACGCATTTGGCAAGTTCATAACTGCCGTAATTGTTGTGGTGGGTAGTGTCCTGAAAGGCCTTTTTGACGTTTGCCGGGCCCAGGGCCTCGTAAAAAGCCTTGCTCATTTCATTCAGGTCTATCAGCGGCACGTTCTCTTCTTTTGCCGTTTGACGCACGGCTTCGGGATAATCGCCCAGGGTGTTTTCGATCTTGCCTCCGGCGTCGAATTTCAAGCGGTGCATGGGAGTAACAAGCACTGGAATGGCCTGGTGATTGCGGGCCTCGGCGATGAAACGCTGCAAAGTTTCCTTGTATGTGGTAAACGCCCCGGCGTTGGGACTTTTGTCCTTCTGGTCGTTGTGCCCCATTTGGATGAACAGGTAATCGCCGGATTTAATGGTGCTCATTACCTTGTCCAACCGTTTTTCGCCGATGAAGCTTTTCAGCGACTCTCCCGATTCCGCGTGATTGGCAATCGCCACGCCCGGCTTGAAGAATCGTGTAAGCATCTGCCCCCAACTATTCCAAGGCTCGTGGGGCTGGTCGGTGACCGTGGAGTCACCCGCCAGATAAATCGTTATCGCATCATCCGCCTTGGAAATTTCCAGAGCACAAACACAGGGGCGCGGGCCGTTGAACTCCAATGTGAGCTTGTCGTCCCAATGCAGAACAAGGGGGGGGCCTTTTTCACGGGGTTTCAATCTGACTTCACCGTCGCCGGCGATTTTTGGCGTGCGGACGTTGACCGTAAACGTGCGGGTAGCGAATTTGCCTGCCGCGGTGACTACATTCTCCAACATCAAACGCCGCGATTCGGCCTTAATTGTCGTGTTCGTCGCTTGGGTCTGGTCTCCCAGCGTGACGGTCACACTGTAATTGCCCTCCGGCAGCGCGACCGAAAAGTAAAATGGCTTGTCGCTGGTGCAAAAATCGCCGCGAAGGGCGTCATTCCCGCCGCGGTCCACCGCCGACACTGTCGATCCAAAGTCGAACCCGTAGCCTAAATCTTTGTTGTATTCCGTGGTCGAAAGAACCTGGATATAACCCGGCTCCACGCGCCCCGAGCCGAAATCGAATTTATATGAAGTCTTATCCTGATCGGCATATACTAGCGGGGCACATAAAAGTACGGCTGCCACAACACCGCCTATCATGGCGGCCAAGATAAAACGAGATCGATTGCCTGGTTTCATGGAGTTCCTTTCGTATACTGGCGATTCAGCCAGGAGATTGGAATCTCGACTGTCATAAGATTGAGATTTTTACCATTCGACAACAGTCCGGACTGAAACAGGATTCGTTTTCCGTCCGGGCTAAAAAACGGATGGGTGTGATCCGGCTTCATCTTGTGGTCGGTGGTCAGGAGCATGGTCTCGTAATTATGCCGATCGATCAGATAAATATTTCCTTCAAAGGTGTCGCCCACGGCCCACCGGCCGTCGGACGTCCCGTTGCAATGCCAAAATCCCAAGACTTCATTGGTTTGCCCGACAATCCTCATTTCATTGTTGCGCACATTGATTACGGCTATACCGGTCGGCTTTTCCCGCAGCCCGGGAAGATGTGCCATGATGTTGAACATCACGTGATCTTTGTCGATCCAAACCTCGTGCGTGACCCACTCGTCGGGAGTTTCTTTGTATAGCGGGCGATCGCCCGTTCCGTCGGCCTTTACGATCCACATCCGCTGCGGGGCGTCGCCGCCAGTTTCATGGCAATACAGAATTTCGCCCGGCACAAATGGATTCACCTGCACGTGGCCTATGCGAAAAGGCACGTCGATGATTTTTTTCAATTCCCCGGTCGTGAGGTCGATGCCGCGGATCCCGTAGCACCGCGTTGTTTGCGTCGGCAAGCTTTCCTTTTGTGCCCCAGTAGCTTGTTGTGCTTCTTTTTGCGGCCCTGCGGGACCTTCAAAGCTTACTCCGATGTAGGCCGCCGTTTCATCCGCATCAAGGACGAAACCGCCCGAATCCTTCAAATTTTCCAGCATGGTCATGATCACGCGCTGATAAGCATCCGGCGATTTCATGGTTCCGGCCTTGCTGTCGGCCAAAAGCGGGTCGAGTTTCAATTCGATTAGTTCCTTGGGCCCATTTATCGCGCCGCGGAGAAAATAAAGACGGTTCGATTTTCTGGCCACATTCAAACCGTTCGTCCTGGTCGCGCCCTCGGTTAGTTGGATGATCTCCCCGGTTTCATCGCAAAGCGCAAAGGCCTGGTTACTCCCGTCGCTTGCACGATCGGAGTGAAAAACGATGTATTTTCCGTCCGAAGTCCAATGCGGATGAGTCTGGTATGGCAATTGGTCGTTGGCCGGCGAAGTTGTCAGGGCCGTGATTGTCAGGCCCGTGACTTTGTCTACAAAGGTTCGCCTTTCCGATGGAAAGCGTTTGCCGATATCCGAGGCAAGCGACAATGGCGTCAAGATGGCATAAAAAATTGCGCCAACAATAATTGATATTAAAACTTTCATTTTGCATCAGGCTCCCAGCGCTCAGGCGCTGCCGATAAGTAATTCAGCAATGGGCATTCGTTTAGCTGTTTGAGACCTTCGATGACGCACTGGGCGTTAAGTCTGGCGCCGGCCGCAGAGGTATGTGTATGGTCCATCGAGGTAAAAAATTCCGCACTAACTTTCTCAGGTCCCTCTAAATCGTAGTGTTTTGCGACGATTTCATTGAGGTCGATGAAAAACGCCCCGCCCTGTTTTGCCGCTTCGGCGGCCCATTTGCCGTAATCATTCGAGACCCGGTTGACCTTGCCGTCGGTCCACATGTTCCTGGGAATCTGCGAGAGCACGATGGGCGTAGCGCCATGCGCCTTGGCGTCGGCAACGTATTTGCGCATGTACCAGCCGTAGGTGTGTACGATCTCTTTTTTGCCCGTGGCCTGCATTTCAACTTCCTGGGTTTCCTCGCCATTGCCTTTTAGCGAGGCTCGGGCGCGGCCCGTGTTTAATGGTCCGCCGTCGTTGTGTCCGAACTGGATCATCACAAAATCGCCGGGTTTCATTGCGGAGAGGACATTATCCCACAGCCCTTCAGTCTGAAAGCTCCGGCTGCTGCGCCCGCCCTGAGCGCGGTTCTGGACATTGATTTTTGTTTTGTCGAAGAAAAAGGCAATGGGATGCCCCCAACCCCATAATCCGTCTTCGCCTCTGTCGTTTGCTTTTTTAATTGTTGAATCGCCGATGAGAAACAACGTCGGCAGCCTAGGCTCGGATGCAGGTGGCGATGGAGCAGGCAAAGCCGTCATCGCGGTTGCTGAATTTTTCGCAGGCGAAGCAACGCTTTCAATGGTGATCGTTGAATCACCCAAACCTGGGGCTGAAGCGCTCAAGATGATTTGCCGACCCTCACCGGCGGCGGCTTTGACAATAATCGTGCATTGTCCTTGGAATACGCGACGCGGGGAGGACTGGAATAATGCATGGCTCGAACGGTTGCCGTTGGCAACGGCGGCGATCACGCCCGGGCCGGTAATGTTAAAGCTAATTAAATCATTGGCCCGGGGATTGAGCACGCCGTTTTCATCGGTAACTGTAGCGGTAACGCAGCAGACGTCGTCCCAATCGGTCGAAAGTTTATTGCGATCGGCCGCAAGCACAATTTTGGCGGGCTTGCCGGCCGTTTGCAGTTCGTCATTGGCCACAACCTGACCCTTGTTTTTAGCGATTGCTTTGATGGTTCCGGGTTCGAAGGCGACTTTCCAGGTCCGCGGCGCGTCGTCGGCATTGTGCGGTTTGGATCCCAGTGATTTATCGTTAAGCATCAGTTCCACCTCTTCGCAATTGCTGTAAACCTCGACATTTTCTTGGTGCGGATCGGAGTCTTGCGGAGTCCAGTCGCAGAATTGCGATTGGCGGCGGTTGAGCGGCTCGAATCCGGGATCGGCCGCTGTGGAACGCGCGACCGTAACACGGCGGGCGATGCGGACCATCGGTTTCTCGCTCCACCAACTCTGCCGCTCGAAGGCCATGGGCTTGGATTTGCCGGTAATATCCAAAAGGCCGGAACCCGCCACGACTATGGGCCAACCGCGCGACTCGCCCAGATAATCGATCCCGGTCCACAGGAACTGCCCGGCCTCGGGCGGATTGTCGCGGCAGGTCAGCCAAATCTTGCGTTCATGCCCCTGTTCGGTGCCGATGATCTTGCGCGTGGGCTTTGCCTGATATGCGGCCAGGAGTTCGGCATCCCGGTAGTTCGTGCCGATCACGTCCAGCATGTCGGCCAGGCCGTTGTCGTAATCGTGGCTCACGTTGGGCCGGAACAAGGCCTGCGTGACCGGCCGCGTGGGATCGTTTTCGTGGCAGACTTCCACCAGGCCTTTGAGAATGCCCTTGGCTAGTTCCTCTATTGGGGTATCGTGTATCTCGTTGCCCACGCTGTAAAGGATGACGCTGGGGTGGTTGCGGTCGCGGCGGATGGTGTCGCCGGCGTCGATCTTCGACCATTCATTGAAATAAAGATGATAGTCATAGCGATTTTTGCCCACCGTCCAGCAATCGAAGAACTCGTCCATTACCAGTAGTCCCATGCGGTCACACAGGTCGAGGAATTCGGGGGCCGGCGGATTGTGCGCGGTGCGAATGCCATTTACGCCGATCTGCTTGAGCGATTCCAGGCGCCGTTGCCAAATACCCAACGGGACCGCTACGCCCATTGCGCCGCCGTCCTGATGCAAGCAAACGCCCTTGATCTTGAAATTCTTTCCGTTTAGCCAGAAACCCGTGGCTGGTTCAAACTTGAAATCTCGTATGCCGAATGGCGCGACTTCGCTGTCAACCCAGGCATTGCCCGAGCGAACTTTTACTGCGGCATGGTAAAGTGCTGGACGGTCCAAATCCCAGAGTTGCGGATTCTTGACCGTGATGTCCTGCTCGAAATCCGCGGATTTATCGGCGGGAATGGTTTGAGGCGCCGCGTCGGAGGTTTGCACGGTTTGGTCATCGGGTCCAACTACGCTAAATTGCACAAAGACCTCGCGCGGGTCCTCGGACTGGTTGACCACCGTGGTTTGCACGTGGACCACCGCCTGGTCCGATTCAATCTTGGGCGTGGTGACGAATGTGCTCCACTGGTCGATGTGTACCGGGTCGGCGGCTACCAGGCGAACGTGACGATAGATGCCCGCCCCGCTGTACCAGCGCGAAGCGGGTTGGGCCGAATTATCGGCCCGGACGGCAAGTAGATTGGGCTTGTTCTCGCCTAAGTTCAGCTTCCCAGTCAGTTCGTAGGGGAAACTAACGTAGCCGTAGGGCCGTTTGCCAAGGTGTTGGCCGTTGATCCACACGTCGTTGTTGGCCATTACTCCGTCGAACTCGATGAACACACGGCGCTTGGCGAAGTCGGCCGACAGGGTAAAATGCTTTCGATACCAAC
>JBEKSO010000244.1:0-6682 GCA_049516935.1 Thermoguttaceae bacterium | reverse complement strand
CGGAGAGGGTTAGGGTGAGGGCCAGGGTGCCATGCCCGCGCTTGTCCGTGGGCATGTCGGGAATTCGATAAGACTGCGGCATGTCCACTCGAGCGTGGACATGGCGCCGGCCAATCTCGGTCATCCGATCTCAGATCTTTTTAATGTTGTTCTATCCGTGGAACCAGCAGGTGAATAATCAGCAGGCACACCAAATAGGCTGAAGCGGCGATGATAAAAAGGGAAAGATAATTATTATCGGTCCACTTCAACACATATCCGGCGAATTTGGAGACTCCCATGGCCCCCACGGCCCCGGCCATGCCGCCGATGCCCACCACCGAGCTGACGGTATATTTGGGCATTGTATCCGATACAAGTGTAAAGAGGTTGGCGGAGAATCCCTGATGGGCGGAGGTGGCCAGACCCAGCAAGATCACCGCCATCCACATGTTCTCTACCTGCGAGGCTGCAAAGACCGGCACCACGCATAAAGCGCAAATCAGCATCGCGGTTTTTCGGCTGAAATTGATGCTAAATCCGCGTTTGATCAACGTCGACGAGATCCAACCGCCGCCTATGCTTCCAATGATTGACATAAGATATATAACAATAATCGGCGGCCCTAGATGCTGGAGATCCAAGCCAAAACGCTTGTTGAAGAAATCCGGAATCCAGAAAAGATAAAACCACCAGATGGGGCTGGTCATAAACATGCCTATTGCAAACGCCCAAGTCGGACGATAATTCAAAAGTTGTATCCAAGGAATTTTCTTAGCGGGCGGTTCGCCCGGGTCGCTGCGAATATAGGCCAGTTCCCCGGCCGAGACGCGGGGTTGGCGATCCGGACTTTGGTACATGAAATACCACAATATCAGCCAGCAGAAATCCAAGGCGGCAGTCGTGAAAAAAGCCGCCTGCCACCCCTTGAACAAAGCGACTACAAACGGTATTACCAGCGGAGTCATAAGTGCCCCCACATTGCTTCCCGTATTGAACAGCCCGGTGGCCAGGGCACGTTCCTTCTTGGGGAACCACTCGCTTATGCCCTTGATCGAGCCCGGAAAATTTCCCCCTTCGGCCAGCCCTAAGGCGAAGCGGGCAATCATAAATCCCAATACCGTGGCGGAAACCGTCCACACGTAGCCCCCGGCGCCCAACTCCAATTTGCCGTAGCCCTTAAGCAATCCCATGAAACCGTGGGCCATGGAGGCCAGGCTCCAAAGTATCACGGCAAGGCCCAGCCCGTGCCGCACGCCTATCCGATCGATCAATCGGCCCATTAAAAGATATGAAAGTGCATAGCCCAACTGAAAACAAACTACCATGTTGCTATAATCGACCTGGTCCCACCCCATCTCCTTTTCAAGCGTAGGTTTTAAAAAACCAAGCACCGACCGGTCCATGTAATTGACCGTCGTCACCAAAAACAACAGGAAACATACCATCCAGCGATAGTTCGTGGTTCTTTGCGGGATTGGGCTGGACTGGTCCATATTCGATCCTTTAATAAGCGTAGGACGACCTTTAAAGCCCTCAAAAGCCCGGGAGCGACTTATAAAGTCGTCTTACTGGTTGTTAATCAAACCGTTAGAAAACCAAAAAATACCCGATTCGCCTGATTTTGTCCAGTATTACTCCCTTGAAAATCGTTTTTCCGCCTGTAAAATGCGAAATTATCGTGGATAAAGGCCCATGGCCTGGCGCCTGCGGCCTCATATCGGATTACTGAAAACTGATAACTTAAAACTGGTTGCTTATTATGAAATTACCAAAATACTCCATGGGCGTCGGCGACCGCTTTGCCCATCAGGGCGTCGCCCAACTCGATGCCATGATCATGGCCCGCGACAAGGGCGTTTCCATTGCCCCCGTCTGGAACAAGTCCTATCGCGAACACAGCATTGTGGGCACGAAGCCCGAAAGCGTCCGCACGGAGGCCGACGCCGCTGTTAAGGCTCGAAAGTGGAAAGACCCTTATTTCGTCGACGCCGACCATATCCGCCTGAAAACCGTCGACGAATTCCTCGAATCGAGCGACTTTTTCACCCTGGACGTGGCCGACGACATCGGCGCCGATCCGGGCAGCGATGCAATTGCCCAATTCATGGCCAAGCACAAAAAGCTTGTCGGCCGCCTCGATATCGCCGGCATTGATAAGGCCCTGGAAATCACCGAGGCCCTGGTCGCCGGCGCCGCGCGAAAGTTCCTGGCCGCGGTCCGCGAGGCGGGTCGAATTTGGCAACGCATCGAGGCCGTTAAAGGGGCCGACGCCGTGGTCATCGAAGTCTCCATGGACGAAACCGACAAACCGCAAACCCCGGCCGAATTGCTGGTCATCCTGGCCGCCGTGGCCGACGAGGCCATTCCCGCCCAAACCATCGCCCCCCGTTTCACCGGCGAATTCCTAAAGGGCGTGGATTACGTCGGCCAGGTAAAGCAGTTCTGCAAGGAGTTTGACGAGGACCTGGCGGTCATTGCCTATGCGATCCGCCAGTTCGGACTGCCCGACAACCTGAAACTCAGCGTCCACTCGGGCAGCGACAAGTTCTCTATTTACCGGCCTATGCACCAGTCGCTTAAAAAGTTCAATGCGGGCGTGCATCTTAAAACTGCCGGCACAACCTGGCTGGAAGAACTGATCGGACTGGCCGCGGCCGGCGGCGACGGACTTGTGATCGCCAAGGAAATCTACGCCCAGGCCCTAAGCCGGATAGACGAGCTTTGCGCTCCCTATGCCTCGGTGGTCAAGATCGATCGTTCCGCCCTGCCCTCGCCCAAAACAGTCGACGCATGGGACGCTACGACCTTTGCCTCCGCCCTGCGCCACGATCAATCCTGCAAGATGTATAATTCCAACCTCCGCCAGCTTCTGCACGTGGGGTATAAGCTCGCGGCCGAAATGGGTGCGCGGTATACCGCCGCCTTGGAAAAACACGAACCCGTGGTTGCCGCCAACGTCACGGAAAACATCTACAAACGCCATATCTGCCCGCTGTTTCTTGGGGAATGACACGCCCAGGGCTTTCGGCGGTGAAGAGGTCGGGCTTTTAGCGTTATATTTAGCCCCCGGTTTGATTATTTAGCCCCCGGTGAACACACCGGGGGCTTTTTTTCATTTTGGCCGTTATATTTTGTGAACTATCGAGCCAAATAAGATAGTTCGCGACCGAATCCCAAGCCGGCGTTCCCAAATCCGGCTTATTTCACATTTTATAAGGAGAATTTCAAATGAAACGTTTTCTAACGATGTGTTGCCTGTGTGCATTAACCCTGCCTTGGACGGGTGTGATCTGGGGCCAAGATGCCGCTGCCAAGGACCGGAAAAAATCGATCACGGTCTATCCGGTTGTCTTGAATTCCGGAGCGCCCGTGCCCGGCCTTCCCGCCGACATGCCGAATCGTATCGCCGAGGTGATTGGAGTGGTATTGGAGCGCGACGGGATGAAAGACACGGAACTTGCCGACGCGGCGTTTGTTCCGCCCGAAAAGACCGATCTTGCCAAGTCGGCCGAGGCCTTCGCCCAGTATGTTAAAGAGCGGAATCTTAATACCGAATATGCGCTCTACGGGCAATTCTTCGGGACGCCGGGGAAAGGTATTGATGAAATTCGCATCGTTGTCGCCGATCGCCAGGGAAAGGTCATTCTATCGGAGCAGAGGAATAAGGAACAACTCCAGCAACCCGGCGAGGAGAGAATCGATCCCATGTCTGCCAGTTGTGGATTGGTCGAGCGGGTTAGGGGGCTTTGGGGGCTGGCTGATGTGAACGAAGGCGATGTGCCCGAGGGAAAATTAGAGAAACGCTTGAAGGAAAAGTCCGGCATGCCGCCCGCAAGCGAGTTTGAAGAAATGAAAAAGCGGCTGGACGTCCTGAAAGAAAAGGTCAAAACCGGAAAAATTGCTGTATATCCCATTCACATTTGGCTGGACAAGAGCGATCAGTCCGGCGCGGTCCAATTGGCTAAAATGATAAACGAGTCGGGCGTATGCCAGGCTATAACTACCGATGCGGACCCGAATTTGAAAATCAAAGGCAATATAAATGAGCAAATAATTCTTTGGGATACCGCCCGGGCGTTCCGCGATTTTCTCCGCAAGAATCCCCCTCCCGCCGATTACGCTCTGCTGGCCAGCTACGTTGCCGTCAGCCCGGATGGTAAACGAGAGGCCGGCGCGGTTCATCTGATCCTTTGCGACAAAGCCGGCGATTGGGTGCTGGTCGATTTTCAGAACGACCACCACGCGGACTTCCAAAGCATCGCCCCGAAAACCGCCGACGACTGCAACCGCCTGGCCGTTGTGCGGCTAAAGAGTCACTTATCGAAATAAAGTCTATCCGGCGGCAATACCTCAGCCCACGGGTTGCGACCCGTGGGCTTAATGGTATTCATAACATGGGACTTTATACGCGAGCATTTGCTCGCGGCGAACTGTAAACTGTAAACCGACAACTGAAAATTCCGATCAGAACATCCCCAATTCGTCCCGGGCTTCCTCGGTCATGCGGTCAGGTGTCCAGGGAGGCGTGAGTGTGAGTTGCACTTCCACCTTGCCCACGCCTTCCAGGGCGGCAATTACCTCTTTCACCTCCCGAATCAGTTCCGGCCCGAACGGGCAGGCCGGCGTGGTCATGGTCATGCTGACGCGGACATTGGACTTCCCCTCGGCTTCGTCCACTGCGATGCCGTATATCAGCCCCAGATCGACGATGTTCACCATCAATTCCGGATCGCGCACCTGGCGCAAGGCGGCAAGAATCGATTCTTCGGCAATGGGCATGGGAGAGAAAGTGGTTAGTGGTTAGTTGATAGTGGTTCGTGTTCTTTTTCCTTCATCATTCAACACTCATCCTTCATCATTTTTCATTGATTCTCACAAACACGTCGTTCCCTTCCACTTTTACTTCGTGGGCCGTTGTCGCGTGAACGGCGGGCATGCACATGGCCTGGCCCGTGCGGACGTCGAACCGCGCCCCGTGCCGCGGGCAGATAATTTGATAGCCCTCCAAAAAACCCTCGCCCAGCGGGCCGCCGTCGTGCGTGCAGGCGTCGTCCAGCGCGTAAAACTCGCCGTCCATATGAATCAAAACGATAAAATGGTCATCGACTTCAAATACCGCCCTGCCTGGATCGGGAACGTCGGCGATTTTACATACTCTAAAAAACTCGGACATAATACTCCCTATCAATGTGGCGGAATCAATGTAGCGGGCACACTCCGTGTGCCCGCAGGTGCCATGTCCACGCTTGCGTAGACATGTTGCGTTGTCATCGCTCTGCCGACATGCCCACGAAAATCGTGGGCATGGCACCCAAGTTTCCGTAATAGTAACTAATTATACTCGCGAATCCTCCGGCCTATGGCCTCGCCCAAGGCGTGCCGCACGCTGTCGATCGTGATGCGGTCGAACACCTGCTGAAAAAAGCCCGTCACAATCATGCGGGTGGCTTCTTTGCGGGTCAGGCCCCGGCAGCGGGCGTAAAAAACCTGCTCGTCGTCCACTCGCCCGGCCGTCGCGCCGTGCGAACATTTTACATCATCGGCCTCGATTTCCAAGCCCGGGATCGAGTCCGCCCGGGCGTCTTCGGAAAGAATTAAATTGTCATTGCGCTGGTACCCGTCGGTTTTTTGCGCGTCGCGGTCGACTTTAATCATCCCTCGCCATTCCAGCCGCGACTTGTCTTGCAGCGCCCCTTTATAAAGCAAATCGCTGGTGCATTGCATTGCGTAATGCCGCTGCAGCGTGTGATACGATAGATGCTGCCTGCCCTCGGTGAACATCACCCCGTTGACCTGGGCATTGCCGCCCGGCCCGACAAGGGCCACGTGCTGATTGACCTTCGCCAGCCGGCTGCCCAACGCCCCGATAGTCCACTGGATGTCGGCGTTCCGGTCGACCAGGGCCTTTTGATGCGCGAAATGCCACACGCCCGTCCCCCAGTTCTGCAAATTGACGTATCGCAGGCGTGCCCGCGGACCGACAAAGATTTCTATCGCCCCGCAGTGCAGTCCGGCGCCGGTCTGGTCGATTCCAGCGGTCTCGGAAAGGACTGTTGCCTCGGCGTCTTCGTCCAGGACGATCAGAGTATGGCTGAAATCGACGGCGTCGGGCGAAATAGAGGAAAAAATGTGCAGCGGTTTCTCTATCTTCACCCCCTTGGGCACGTAAAGCACCGCCCCGCCCGACATGCATGCCGCGTGCAGCGCCGCGAATTTGTCCACGTGATAATCCACGGCCTTGGTGAACAAGTATTGACGGATCAACTCGCCGTGGATTTGTATCAATTCCTCCAGGCTTCCAAACAACACGCCACGGCGCGCCAATTCGGCGTCGAGCCGCGTGGGTAACGCCTGGCTGTCGCCGCTCACCGCGCTGCCGCCGAGATCCACTCCTTCGCTCAACAATGCCTTGGCAATCGTTTTTTCTTCGATCGAAGGAGCGGGTATGCCGAATTTATCCAGTTTAAACGCCCGGATGTCCGTGCGAGCCCATTCTTCCTGGGTTCGGTCGGGCAAGGGCAAATCCAGAAACGTTTTCCATGCTTCGCGGCGCAATTGAATAAGCCACGCCGGCTCGCAGCGCTGAGATAAAAATGTTTCGAATGCTTCTTGTGAAAAGCCTTGAGTAGTGATCGTGCCGCTTGCCATATAATTATTTGTAGATTTATTTTCGCATAATCGGCGACTATTGGGCGCGCCC
>JBEKSO010000243.1:0-6691 GCA_049516935.1 Thermoguttaceae bacterium | reverse complement strand
GAAGACAACATAAGTGATGATGAGTGCCAATATCTGAAGAGAGAGTAGCATCAACGGACCTCCTTCTGTTGTCGGGCAGCGACAAAACCGCCCGTTGGGAACTCTAGTGCTTTCCTATCCAGTGTGCGAGCGCCGGTTTGACGTTTGCTAGGCGCAGCGCCGCCGATTATGCCGTGCGGGCACGTGCCTTCTTAGTAAGTTGTCGCCGAAGATATTCGTTTTGTTTTCGCGCAAGGACATAGATGTAATGACAGATTGCATGAGCAAACTGCAGCACATCGTCGGCATCTTGCTTGGTCGTTTTCTGATCGTTCGCATGTGCGCCGATATTGCGCTCCTTGCGCAAAAGGTCGCCCCAGCTATACAGCATCTCGTCAATGATCTTGCCCGTCTTCAGAAGCTGGAGCCCCTCGTGCAAATTGTGCGGCTTCCCAAGTTTGTCCAGACAAACGGCTTCTATCGATTTGCCTGCCATGACCGCGCAGGCCGAGTACACTCCCGCATTATAGCAGTCTTGAGCATCCTTCAAAGATGTCGCGACAAGCATTGGAAAGGGCTGGAGCTGGAGGACTTTTGGCTGTGGCCAAAGTATGTTCTGTGGCTCGCTGGATTTCATCGAACGGAGGGACCAGTTACGGAAGTCGCTGGAGAGAGAGATGCCTTCACAAAGATTGCAGGATGCCAAGTAGTACGTGCACGATTTCCACACCCCGCCGGTACGTTTTTGGGAAAACAAAATCGTGGGCTCAGCGAGAGTGTGGCAATGTGGACATTTGATCTTCACGTGCAATGCTCCTTTCGTAAGATGACTGTCTGGTATTGAGAATCGGCTGCGTTGCGCCTAACTGGTGCGAGATCGCATTGCGGTTTTGTGCGCGCATGCGTCTTTCTGTCTTTTCGACACGATATCAGTTTGAGGACGAATCCGGAGGTTTCTCCTTCACAGCCAACAAGACGGAACATGACAGTAGGCGGGAAATTGATTGATGCCAAGTTACCAAGTCACCAGTTCATTATCAACTCAACAACAGCCGCACAAGGATCTTGTCAGGAAGGCTTGAGGATAAATTTACAGTGAGTGAGCTGCGGAGAGCTTATGCGTCACTGACGTGGTGGGAACCACTATGACGACTAGCGTTTTCTATGACCATATCCAATTATGATGAGCTTTCACTTTTTGCCTTGCCGTTGGTGAAGAGAAGATGTGGTTATTCCATGCGGCAAAGTCGTACGCCGCCCTGTTACTATATCGTTGGCCTCGCCGCGCCACTAATTTGTCGATAGCTTTCACAATAGAGGGAGTTCGATAGTGTTGCCCACCCCAAGTCAAGATAACATTCATTTCCCGATAAGAAAAAGGGGCCAGAAGGATCAATACCTCGGTGTAGGTCACGACTTCCTTCGAGTCAGCCTTCGCCCAACACCATCTCCTGATGAATCCCGGTTTCACTCGTTCCTTGAACTTCTCGTTCGTCGCCAGTGACATCAACACCGCAAAGGCGATATCTTGTGGTGCCATCTTGTGTCCGTTCAGCCATTGATAGGCGCTCAGAAATCCATATACGCGATATGGATAGGCAACGGGGAGGATCTCCTTTTCTAGAACTAGAGCGACACCACACTCTTGGTCAGTCCAGAAAGAACTGCGGAAATTCCTTGTTAGCAGCGGCAGAAAGACATCGCACGCCTTCAACTCATGCAATATAGTCTGTTGCCATTTAAGTGATGGCCTGACATCCTGGTGCGCTAGGAATACCTCGAAGCCAAAAAATACTAGAGCTTCCTTTATCTCGGTCGCAATGAGTCTGTCTTTCGTGGAGTAACTAAGGAATAATTTTATTGGCCTGACAGACCTTGTGAAATCAAGGGACATTGGCAACCTACGTAACAGATCATCAATAAGTTCGATTCACCCGTTGAACAAAAAAGGCGAGCATCGCTCGCCTTCCAGTTGACTCACACGTTCTCGATTAGTCCCGCTGAGATTCATTCTTCTCGAGCAATGCACCAAATGCTTTCTCCTCTATTCGAGTTTTTTGGCCTCGGCGGGCGTTTGATCGATTACCTCCGGCTCCTTCAGTTCATCCACTTCTCCAGTGAAGAACTGAATCGGCACGATAATCGGTCCCACAATAGCGCCGAGACTCGTCGTGAGGTTTGTAACGAATGCCCGAATGTACGGAAACAAAATGGCTACGGCGTTCCTGTTGACTAATGATTTTTTGAGTTCCTGGTCAATTTCTTTGCCCGATTCGAAATGACCGATGGCGACCAAATCCAAATCGAAGTAGCTCTCCCGTCTTAGTTTGACCTCCGCAAAGATCTCAAACGCGTCCGGTTTATTCTTGGGAAACAGAACGTGAGGAGTAATCGAAAGTTGAATATCAGCTTGCGTCGTGTCTGCGGGTTTGTAGGCGTTAAAAATCACTCGCGGGAAATCGACACCGTGGAACTTGAGCAATGGTTGATCGGCTATTTCCATTACGCGGCCAATGCAGATGTCCTCAACAATCCAACACCTAGCTCCGAGCCAACTGACCTACCGACAACAACAGGATTGACGAAGATAATGCTTGAGTCTGCCTGTAATGGTTCTAGGTTGCCTTCCGCGAGAAACGCAGAGAACTCCTCGCGCTTCTTCTTCCGTAACCACTCCATCATGTCGGATGGAGTATCTTTCTCGATAGCTTCGTCAACTTTTCTCTCTAATTCTCTCAAGTCCAGCATAGTAACCCCGGCATTACGAACAAATATGGTTTGAATAGTGTGTGAAAGATAGCACGATCGCCTTCTTGAAGGCGACAAGCTGTATCCTTTTGCGATAGTAGAACTCAACGACGAGCAAATAGTTTTGGTTCTGCGGCAAATCTTGGAACAAAACCCCATCTACTTCGGTCCATACCGCCTTTTCTCTAAAATAGTCATTCAACTGTCTAATCGTGAGTTTTACACCTGTCTTTTTGTACCAATGGGTTCCGACTTTTTCGATCTGAGCAAGCCAGAGTCTGTAGTGCGCTTCATTGAAAACAGTGTCTAATACACTTTCACAGTTGATGGCACTTTCATAAACGTCGAAGCTTCCAGTAGCCCGCTTCGCTTCATTTCCCCACCTGATTGCATCCTCGGCATCGTCCCAGAAGTAATATCCAATGCCCAGCCAAGCGCTGCGGTTTTTGCATAGGAGAGGTTCGGTCAATCGCGCCGCTCGTGCTTCTTGAGTTTGGAACATCCTCCTCTGGTTAGCAGTACTCGTCGTACTCACGATATGATTATTTCGCGTTGGAAGGTATGCTTCGGATCATAGCCAGCCGTCTATCGGTGCATACGATTTTACCAATCAGTGAGGCAAATGTCAACCAATGCCTTTTATGCTCTTTCGCGTGCAATCTCCGTGCCACCTGTTACAACGCAGAACCCGTGTAAAAGGTTCGAAAACAACCGAAGAACGATTTGGGCCTTCCTAAAATGGCGAAATTTCTCCCGTTGTCTACTATTAGACACACCTCTTATAGTAGACAATGGAGCGAGCACTTTACATTTAGCCAAGCATGAACCTCCTTCGCCCATCGAGAGTGCGACCGCCGGTTTGCCATTATACATCGCCGCGTGTGAACGCACCCTTTACTGATTTGACAAAATCAGCCCGGTGCCGTTTCGACCACTTGCGACTAGGAATAGGCTTGCGTGAATTATCGAATGAGATGTCTGGATGACACGCGGGGAGTAATTTGCACTTATGCCCGCCAATAATAACTGGGTAGAGCTTGTATGCAGCATCCATGAAGATGGGTGGGCACGTCAAATCAAATATTATTCGGAGTCTCTGGTAAACCTCTTTGTCTCCGAGTGTTACAATCACCTCGGGTTGGGTCAGTCTAATTTCCTGGACTAACCAGCTTGTGGCGCACGTCATAGCGTTGTTGAAGACCAAGTCTTGTTGAGTACCTTTGTTACGATACACTTCCTTTTTGTAACGGCACTTGAACAGATCGGTTATCCAGAAGTCCGATTCCTTGAGTCGGAAAGCCTTCTTGAGTGGAATCAGATAATTCTCATGAAGTGCTCGCCCGCTGTTTGTGATTCCATCGAATGGAACGCGTTGGCCGAATTCCCAAGACGGATTCTCACCGATGAACAAGACCTTCGTCTTGTCGGCTAGTCGCACTGGAGGCAAAGGCGGATAATGTTTGTCGGCAAAACTGCACCTTTCACAACTTGCGATTTCGTTTAGTAGTTCTCGAATCATGTTCCATTTTTCCTTTCAGGCAATGGCAATTAACATCTAAACAAACCACTTTGCCCCACTGAACTCCTTCTGTTTAGTGAGATGATCCGCAGAGCGCCGGTTTGCCGTTAGTGCCATGTTTTGTCTGCCGTTCTTGTTTCTTTCGGCGGCGGCTTTTTCCTTTATCCTTTATCTCAGATTTATTTTAGTATTTTGATGATTTCTTTAAAGCGGGCACCTTCGGCAGTTCGAAGCAATTCAAACAATGCCATCTCAGTGCTTGATAATGTTGCACCTTCCGTTTTCATCCGATCAAGAGCAATTTGCTTATTGATATGCAGTCTTGAGGAAACTGCATCAACAATTACGTGGACCTCATATCCTTGTTGCAGCAGATCGGAAACTGTTTGAAAAACGCAAACATGAGTTTCAATGCCAGCAATTATAATTTGCTTGCGCTGATAAGATGCCATCTTTGTTGCGAATTCATCACACTTAACGCAACTGAAGCTCATTTTTGGAATGGGTTTTTCCGTTGATAGCAATCCTGCTATTTCGGGAATTGTTGGTCCCAGTCCGGTAGGATTTTGCTCTGCCCAAAGAATTGGAATTCCCAAAATGTTTGCGCCCTTAATAAGTCTTTGCAAATTGATGTGCAGCATCTCTTTTTCATAAACTAGATGTGCCAGCTTGCCTTGGACATCAACAATTGTCAGTAGAGAATTGCTCAGTTCTAATCTCGCCATTTGAAGCTCCAATATGAATTATTGCTCTGGATAAATTGCTGCCTTTTATCCGCCACCGTCTTCTGTCTTTAAGGCAGACAAAATTGCCACCAACGTTTACGCAAACCGCCCATCTGCGTCCCGAGAAACGGACTTCCGCCTTCGCATAGCTCCGGCGGACAGGTCGATGGGTAAAACCGTTGCGAGCCGCCAGTATCGAGCTGACGCACCGTTGCTCTGGCGGCGAGCAATGGAGCGAGCCCGCCCGACCGAACGATGATGGAGTCTTGAGTCGGTCGTTCGGGCGGGCACTTTACATTTAGCCAAACCTGTTTCAACATTGCCTATCCAGCGTGCGAGCGCCGTTTTGCCGTCCTGTTGGGCGCCGCCGCTTGCGGGTGGTTCTTATCAGTGGAATCCCTTAAGAGTTCACTGAGCTTGTCCTCAAGCTCACTTTGAGGTTTGCGCAGACTGATGTACGTCGAAAGAAAAAAGGCCGAGAGTGCAAAACAACAGAAGGCACCTGCGATCGAGTACTTCGTAAGTGGTACCTGACAACTGCATGACACAAATATGAGGCTCAGATAGTAGGTGCCCACCCAGAATTGCTGGAAGAGAACGAACGTGCTTTGACAACTCCAGCACATCAGTGCAAGGCCAAGGAAGTAGGTGCCAATCCATAGATGCCGGAACAGAATAAACGTGCTGTAGCTCGTTTCGACGAGACGCATGATACTCTTAGGAACCGTGTTGCTAAAAATAGTTGCGGCTCGCGAGACGGTGTCTGGTTTGTATTTGGAATAAAGGCGCTGCGACATAATGTGAATTGAGATCCCGGTCACGTATGAGAGCAAGATAATGGCAACAGAAACGTACGGAGCGGAACCCGACAGCTGCGAAAAGACGGTGAGGTCCTTGACGTGAATACTTGTGAGAACAAAAAAGAATGCTGCCGCCAAATAGACAAACCCCGCAACAGTCATCTCAAGCCAAATTTTGGGCGACTCCATGATTTAAGCCTCCGATAACTAGACTGAAGGTCCAGGTTGTCAAATAATGAATTCCCGCAAGTGGTGGCGCATAACGTTCAGGCAAACCGCCCATCTGCGTCCCGAGAAACGGACTTCCGCCTTCGCATAGCTCCGGCGGACAGGTCGATGGGTAAAACCGTTGCGAGCCGCCACTATGGCTGATTCAATTCCGTGTCGGCGAGCAATGGAGCGAGCTCTTTACATTTGCAAATCTGAACTACCTTCGCCTATCCAGCGTGCGAGCGCCGGTTTGCCGTTTGCTACAGTTCAATCTTTGTGCCCAGCACTTGCAAGAATTTGGCGAGCCAATCAGGATGAGCAGGCCAGGCTGGCGCAGTGACCCACTTGCCGTCCACGTGGGCCTTGTCCACTGGGATATTTACATACTTGCCTCCCGCGCGAGTGACCTCTGGCCCCACCGCCGGATAAGCAGAGCAGGCTTTGCCCTCGACAACTCCGGCAGCGACCAGCACCTGTGCGCCGTGGCAGATGGCTGCAATGGGCTTGTTTGCTTGCGCAAAGTGCCGCACCATCTTCAGTACTGTCTCGTTCAGGCGAATGTATTCGGGTGCGCGCCCACCGGGGATAACCAGCGCGTCGTAGTCTTCCGCCTTGACCTCTGCAAAAGTTGCATTCAGCGCAAAGTTGTGACCGGGCTTTTCGCTGTAGGTCTGGTCTCCTTCGAAATCGTGTACCGCGGTGCGCACCTT
>JBEKSO010000242.1:0-6700 GCA_049516935.1 Thermoguttaceae bacterium | reverse complement strand
GGCGTCGCGGACCTTTCCCCATCTGTTATGCAACGTGCATGGGCTCTGTGCGGAGCATTCCCCGTGGCCTAACTGGCAAGTGGTCCAACGGCCGACGTGCTCGATTGGATCCATAACCTCGTAAAGCGAGATTTGGGAGGCATCCCGGGCTAATCGAAAGCCGCCGCCTTTGCCTTTTTGCGAGACCAGCAATCCCTCGTCGGCCAAGGTTTTTAATAATTTTCCCAGGTAATTTGGCGGGGCGCCGATCTCACCGGCGACGTCGCCCGCCCCGGCATATTCTCCCTCGGGCAGTTTTGTCAGGGCCGACAAGGCCCTTAACGCATGGATGCCGGTTTTGGATATCATGTCATATTCCTCTAATAGCATGTAATTATACTATTATAGATTTGTCTGTCAAGCGGTGATTCTTTAGTTTTCATAACTTGTTTGCTGGACTGGAGTAAGCAAGATGTAGGTTATGCTTTAGCATAACATGTATCGTGGTAGATGTTTCCGTTATGCTAAAACATAACCTACGTGATTCGCCAATCGAATCAATTGAGGATCGACAGAGTACTAGTTGACCTTGGCAAAAAAACGAAATTGAGATATGAGAAGGGCTTTCCGGATAGGCAAGGAAGCCCTAATGTCCCAGCATCTCGACACTTCGCTGCATACGGACCTGACCGATTTTCGGCCTGCCTCGCTTCGTTCCATCAGGACAGATCCGGCCCATTCTCTTCCTGTACAAAAAAGTTATCTGATAATCCCCGCCCGGCTTGCTTCCACCCGCTTGCCGCGAAAACTCCTGCTTCGCGAGACCGGCAAGTCGCTTATCCAACACACATACGAGGCTGCTCGGAGTGCCCGGCGTCCATCGGGTGTGTGCGTGGCCACCGATCACGAGGAGATTTTTTGCGAAGTTCAATCGTTTGGCGGGCAGGCGGTTATGACCGATCCGCGTGCGCCCAGCGGGACAGATCGGGTGGCCGAGGTCGCCCGGGTGCTTACGGACGCGGATATCATCGTAAACGTGCAAGGCGACGAGCCGGAGTTGGCCGGCGAGTCGATCGACCTGGTTATTAAACTTCTGGAGGACGACCGCACCGCTCAAATGGCCACTTTGGCAACGCCGATTCGCAATCGGCGTCAATGGGAAGACCCGGCCTGTGTGAAAGTCGTGTTCGATCATCGGGGAAAAGCGCTTTATTTTAGTCGGAGCCCAATTCCCTATCCTCGGGAGCAGGAACAAGCCCTGTTTAACTCCGATCCTCCCAAGTTTTATCAGCACGTGGGGCTTTACGCCTATCGCCGCGATTTCTTGTTAAAACTCGCCGCCATGCCCCCATCGCCGCTGGAGAAATTGGAAAAACTCGAGCAATTACGGGTTTTAGAGGCGGGTTATTCGATCCTGGTCGGCGTGGTTGATGAATCCACGTTCGGCATCGATACCCCCGAAGATTATCGGCTATTTGTGGAAAAGTATCTCTCACGCTCCGCATGAGGGGAAAGCCGCTATTCTCCTTGACACAGTGAATCTTAGGACGTACAATGTAATTACGTTAGCACTTAATGCTCAAAGGCAATGATATGGCTACAGTCGTAAAAACACATATAATTCGCATAGGAAATTCCCGTGGCGTGCGAATTCCTAAAATCTGGCTAAAACATCTTCATTTGGATGAAGAAGTGGAAATGTCCGTCCAGGCCGATCGACTGATAATCCGCTCGGCGCGCCAACCCCGTCAAGGCTGGGAAGAACAATTCCAGGCCATGCATGAACTAGGGGACGACCGGCCCTTGGATGAATTCCCCCCAACCGCATGGGATAAACTGGAATGGAAGTGGTGATGAAGCGGTTCGACGTTTATCTGGTGACGCTCGATCCTACTCTGGGAAGCGAAATCAAGAAGACCCGTCCGTGCGTGATCATCTCGCCCGATGAAATGAACCGACACATCTCCACGGTCATTGTCGCCCCAATGACAACCAGAGGACGAGACTATCCAACCCGCGTCTCCTGCCGCTTTCAGGGAAAACGAGGACAAATCGTCCTCGATCAATTACGAACCGTCGACAAAGTCCGTCTGGTAAAACGGCTGGGGCGAATCGGACCCTCTTTTCAGGGGTCAGTGTTGGCTGTATTAGCTGAAATGTTCGCCGAATAACGCATGTAATGCCCTGCCCACGGCCATAATTCCACCGGATCACGTCGGCCCGAACGCCCATATTACCGCCACTTCCGTCTTTCACTCCATAGTTATAAAATAGTGGATTCAATCCAGAGGAAACTCAGCAAGGATGGGATCATTATGAGCAAGCACATTTTCGTTACCGGCGGCGTGGTTAGTTCGTTGGGCAAGGGGCTTACCAGCGCTTCGATCGGCATGCTCTTGGAGCAGCGCGGGCTATCGGTCCGCATGCAAAAACTGGATCCGTACATCAATGTCGATCCGGGCACAATGAGTCCGTACCAGCACGGCGAGGTGTACGTGCTGGACGACGGCAGCGAAACCGACCTGGACCTGGGCCACTACGAACGATTTACCAACAGCCCTTTGAATCGCCACTCGAATTACACAACCGGACAAATCTACCTGTCGGTGATCAATAAAGAACGCCGCGGGGAATTTTTGGGGCAGACCGTGCAGGTGATTCCGCACATCACCAACGAGATCAAGGCCGCCCTGGCCATGCCTGCCGGCGAAGGCGTGGACGTGGTCATCACCGAAATCGGCGGCACGGTGGGCGACATCGAAAGCCAGCCTTTTTTGGAAGCCATACGCCAGTTTTCCCTGGATTACGGCAAGGAAAACTGTTTGTACATTCACCTCACCTTGGTGCCGTACTTAAAGGCCGCCGCCGAGCTGAAAACCAAGCCCACGCAACAGTCGGTGGGGCTGCTGCGGCAAATCGGTATCCAGCCCGACGTGCTCATCTGCCGCACTGAGCGTTCGCTAAGCCGCGATGATCGGGCGAAAATCGCCCTGTTCTGCAATGTGTCCGTCGAGGCCGTGATCGAGGAAAAGGACAAGGATTTTTCGGTGTACGAAGTGCCCATGAGCCTGGTCGATCACGGGCTGGATGAACTGATCGTCCGCAAGCTGAACCTCAAGGCCGGGCCCTTGGATATGCAAGACTGGCGCGATCTTATGCACCGGCTGCGAAATCCGCAGCACGAAGT
The DNA here is from genome assembly GCA_049516935.1 of Thermoguttaceae bacterium. Taxonomy (GTDB): domain Bacteria; phylum Planctomycetota; class Planctomycetia; order Pirellulales; family Thermoguttaceae; genus JBEKIK01. The sequence continues at coordinate 3,534 of JBEKSO010000242.1, read as the reverse complement.
AACGATCGCCGTGGTGGGCAAATATACCGAACATCGCGACGCTTACAAGTCAATATACGAAGCCCTGGACCACGCCGGAGTTGCGCATCGGACGCGGGTCAAGGTCGAGCGAGTCCACAGCGAGGCGGTCGAGCGCGAGGGACCCGAAAGCCTGCTTTCCGGATTTGACGGCATTCTGGTGCCCGGCGGTTTCGGCGAGCGCGGCATCGAAGGCAAGATCGACGCCGTGCGTTTCGCACGCGAAATGGGCATTCCGTTCTTCGGCATCTGTCTGGGCATGCAGTGCGCGGTGGCCGAATTCGCCCGTAACGTACTGGGACTCAAGGGTGCCAACTCCACCGAATTCGACAAGAACAATCCGCATCCGGTGATTTGCCTGTTGGACGAGCAAAAAACCATTACCGACAAAGGCGGCACCATGCGATTGGGCGCCCAGCCCGCCAAACTCACGCCCGAAAGCAAGGCCGCCAAGGCTTACGGCGCAACCCAGATTTCCGAACGGCATCGGCACCGTTATGAATTCAACAATCAGTACAGGCAGCAATTTTCCGCCCATGGCATGCAGGTAACGGGTGCCAGTCCGGACGGCGCGCTTGTGGAAATCGTGGAAATATTCGACCATCCCTGGTTCATCGGCGTGCAGTACCATCCCGAGTTCAAATCACAGCCCACCCGGGCGCATCCGCTGTTTGCCGGATTCGTGGGCGCGGCCTTAGAGCGGCGCCTCGCGCGCCAGCAGCCCCTTGAAAAAGTGCAGAGCGTGGATTGAAGAATCTTTATTTAGCCCCCGGTGATTACACCGGGGGTTTAGTTGCGGCATTTAGCCCCCGGTGAATACACTGGGGATTGATTTTGATATTTAGCCCCCGGTGATTACACCGGGGGTTTGATGGCTGCCAGAAGGCGGTGCAAGTGACCACTTTTTCATGGAGGCATTCCATGCCGGACGACGAAATCGAAGGCAAAAAGAAAATCATTATCGACGAGGATTGGAAAAGCCAGGTTCAAGCCGAAAAAGAAGCGCAGCGCCTTAAGCAACCGCAGGGGCAAGCCCAAGAGCAGGCGGCGGAATCCGAAGCGCCTTTGCCGCCGCCTACGCTTTCGTTTTTAGCCGGCACACTGTATTTACAGGGCGCCATAGCGATGGGACTTTTGCCCAATCCGCTTTCCGACAAGCAGCCCGCAGTGCGGATAGATCAAGCCCGGCATGCCATTGAATTACTGACTGTGTTACAGCAAAAAACCGCAGGCAATCGCACGCCGGAAGAAAGCGAAGAGATCGAAGGTATGCTGCACCAGCTCCGGCTGGCGTTTATTACGGTAACGCAGAAGTAAAAAATTTCCATGCCCGGTCCGGGGATATAAAGGGCGGGCGCATCATGCGCCCTGGAAAACCCCTCCCTGGTGACCTGTAACTTCAACCGGGTGACGGAACCGGGTTAATATTTTAGGGAATCCTCCGGACCGGGCATGGGATAGTGCGCTATTGGGTGTGGTTGTTTGTTCCCAGGCTGAGTCTGGGAACTAGGGATTTTTCAAGACGGATATAAAATCCGTCTTACGTCGTTGGCATTTTGGCGGGCCGACTTTTAAAGTCGTTCTGCGAATTTCCCTTATTTCCGTCTATTTAGAGAGCTGGTCGAATAATCTCCTGAATTTAGGCATCCTCTTTTCCAGGTATTTGATCCATGCGGCAGGCTGCCAGATTTCGATGCACACCGCCGCCCCCAAAATAAGTGCTTCTCCGTTTGGTTCCACGCCGAGGAACTCGCGAAAGCCCTCGGGCACCAGCAGCCGTCCTCGTCCGGCCAACTGCACCGTCCTATGCCGGGTGGAAAGCAGCCGGCCGAGCATCTGTACTTCGGCGATCTTCTCATGAAGCCTTCCCGCCTTCATTTTTTGTTTTACCAATTCCATGCCCTCTTCCAGCCGGGCTTGCCAGAGCGGGGCGCTCCACAGGCTCAAACATCCGGGCCGCTCCTTTGCCAGGATGCAGTCCGCCGATTCCGCGGTCAAATGATCGGCGAACTCGCTGGGAATCGAGACCCGCCAACGCTCATCAAGCGTTCGCGGATGCTCGCCTAGCAAGAAGTCCTCAACTCCGGGCATAGTCTAACCAGACCTACTTATTCCTCTAAATATCGTTAAATTCTATTTGGGAAATATCTCCACAAATCATTTTTTATTTAACCAATAAATGGGCAGCTTTCCCACAAAATCAATAAACGGAATCTATCATCCTTTCTGGCTTTGACAAGCACCCGAATGGAAATTTTTCCAAAATAAATCCAAAATGCCCCGATAGAGGTGGACACGAAAAAAACCCGCAATAATGGCGTTTTCCCGCCAAAATCGTGTACCGATTTACACGTCCGTGGTGTCGGCCGGGAGCGGATCTTGATCCTTTTTCCACTCCAAAAGCAACACCACGCCGGCCGTAAGTCCGCCCGCCAGATAACCAAACAGCGCGCCGGCGGGAACGGTAAAGATCATGAAAAAAATCGTTGTTGCAATGCGTGCAAATATGTTGTGATAAACGTTGATAAGATCGGAAAATAGATTGATAGCCCCAATTTCAACCGGCAGCAATGCTGCGCCGCTCCAAATCGAGGCCGCCCGGGGATATTTGCCTCCAAAGAGTAGCATTTGCCCCAATGTGACGCCGAACACGAGCACTCCAAATATGCCATAATAAACCGGCATTGCTCCAAGCCATCGCAAGATCGAAAACATAACGGCAAACAACGTGACCATCATCATCAAAACGGCCATGCTGAATTTGCGCGGCATGCCCACGGCCGGCTTTTTATCCCAAGACGCCCCCCATGGAACCTCGCATTGCGTCGTGCTTTTCTCTTCGGGTGAAGGAGGCACAACAGTGGCGTCGATGGCGCTCTCAAGCAGATGAGCCGTTTTCGACGCCAAGGCCTGAAGCACGGTTTTTTTCAATCGCTCGTGGTCGATGCCATATCGGGCGAACAGCGGCGACCAAGAAGGATCGGCCCCTGCAACCAGGGCCAGCAAAAGATGTTCGGCGCCCACAAAATCATGGCCTAGGCTTCGGGCTTCATCTTCCGCCCGCTCAAGCCACCGGTTTGTCAGTTCTCGCAGTAAAAGTGGGGAATTCGAAGCGTTTGGCCCTGTGGAAGCCTCGGAATTATCTTTCCCGGACTTCTGCATTATTTCTTGTTCAAGCAATTCATCGACGTCTTGGGTAAGCGCCCAGATGTCTACTCCCATTTCTTCCAGTGCGGTCAAGGGAAAGCGGCGTTCCCAGCGGATAAGGGTCCACAGCAACAGCATACCCGCCGAGGTTTCATCCAAGACCATCGGCGCGCGTGCTGCCCAGCGGGCGGGAACCTGTTCGATTATCTCGATCAACGTCCGGACGCAGCGCCTGGCGCATAGCTCCTGCCGGTCGAACATGAAGCATCTCCAAAATTAGTCAGCCCATTTATTCCAAGGGATGTTTCGGCGGCGTAAGCGGCGGTCGATAACCCGTGGGAATCAGTGCAAGCAGTCCGCATATAATGC
>JBEKSO010000241.1:0-6720 GCA_049516935.1 Thermoguttaceae bacterium | reverse complement strand
GCCGCTGTTGGTGATCTATGAGGGGGGGGTGTTGCTGTGGGGGGTGCAAAACGGGGCCGACGCCTGGATGCGGCAATTCCTGGACCTGATGGGCTTCGGCCAGCATTTGCTCCTGCCCTTGCTGACGGTCTGCGTTTTGCTGTGTTGGCATTACTTGACCCGCGAACCGTGGCGATTTTCCCCGGGCGTGCTATCGCCCATGGTCGTCGAATGCCTCTTGTTGGCTATATGTCTTCAAGTGGTTCTAATTTTTCAGGGAACATTGTTGTTGGCGATAGATGGAGCTGCCGAACCGGGCATCGCCGCTAAAATGACCGCATATTTAGGGGCGGGAATCTATGAAGAGCTTCTGTTTCGTTTGATTTTGCTTTCGGCGACCGTTTGGCTCATCCGTAGATGGTGGACAGCGCAAAACTTGAGCATGGTGCTAGCGGTGCTGGTAAGCAGTCTGATTTTCGCGGCCGCACATTATGTGGGCCATGCGGGCGATACTTTTCAGTGGTTCAGCTTTTTGTTTCGTTTCCTGGCCGGCGTTTTTTTCTCTATCTTGTTTATATATCGAGGCTTCGGCATCGCGGCCGGCTCGCATGCCGCTTACGATATTCTGGCAATATTGTTTTTGAAGAGCTATTAGTCGTCGTCCGCAGGCGATCAACGCCCAAAAAAGCGGCGAAGCGCAAGTGACGAACGGCGAAACATTACTAATTGCATCCATTACAAGAGCATTGCGTTTTTTGCCGGTCTTGCATGGATGTTTGCGCGTCGAACATTGTCATTTATTTTTTCAATTGTGCTTCATCATTTTTTCTTGGGCATGTTATTTGCTGGTTTTTCATGTCCTTGTCGTTTTAAAGCGATGCAATCTGTCGCGCGGATCAACTCTTTCGGTTTTTGTCAAGTCGATATTTTAGCGGAAAATAATTTTGGCAAAGCGGTCTTTCTTCGAGGAAGATTTTTAAATTATAATAAGCTTCAGTGACGGAGAGTTATATTCCATGCCCGTACTTGCCGCGGGCATGTTCAATTGATTAACAAATGAAAAAGGAGATATTGCAGTGCTTACCGTACGACCAAAAATCGCCGAGTTGGTATTTCAACTCTACGGTCGGCCGCTTCATCCGGAACTTTTCCAAACATATTGTTCCCGCACCGTGGATCGCGGAGAATATCAAGCCAAGATCGAGATCACCAGCGCGGGCCACGTGGTAACGTGGCGTTATGGGCGATTCACGCTGACCGAAGTGGCGGCCTCGGCCCGGCATCCCCTGCCCAAGGCCCGCCGGCTTATGTCTTACGGCCTGCGCGGTCAGAGGACCGAACTCGTGAAATGTCCGGGCGGAGCGTGTTACCAGGCGAGTTTTCAACTGGAGCCCGCCGAACCCGAGGTTTTTTGGAATTTTCAACAAGAGCTGGTTCGAGACGGGCTGCGCCAAGGCATGTTGCACCGCTTCGATTCCAGCGGGCGAATGGCCCTTGGCGCGGTGAGCTATATCAACATCGAAACCCGCGCCCGGCACATGCTGGTCCAGGCCTTTCACACCTTCCCCGACGATTACGCCATCGTAAAAAGCCAGTCGCTGTTTCAATTGCCGTGAAGGGATGAAGGATAAGGGATAAGGAATGAGGGATGAGAGATAAGGGATGAGGGATTAGAGATGAGGGATGAGAGATGAGGGATGAGAGATAAGAGATGAGGGATGAGGGATGAGGGATGAGGGATTAGGGATGAAGGCAAAGGGATTAACGAGGGCGACACCAATCGGCAAAGTGCAAGGCCTCATGAATCGCTGGAGGTGTATCAAATCGCGCATGCGCTGGCGTTAAGTGTCCATGCCCTCACTCTCAAGCTCCCGAAGCATGAACTTTACGAAGAGGGTTCGCAGGTGCGTAGGTCGAGCAAGAGCGTGTCGGCTCAGATTGTGGAGGGACATGCGCTCCGTCAATACAAGCCTGAGTACCTGCATTACATTGCCCGTGCCTACGGCAGTGCGGAAGAGACAATCGAGCACCTTAAATTTTTAATGGAAAGCGGCTCGTGCGGGGTCATCGAGGTCGATTGCCGTGCGCTCACGGAAGCATACGCGGTGCTTTGCCGTAAGTTGTATAACTATATGGAGTCAGTGCGCAAAGAGCATGACCCGAACAGGGCGATTAGATATGAGAGATAAATTGGAACATAAATAGCCAACATCCCTCATCCCTTATCCCTCATCTCTTATCCCTCATCTCTCATCCGTCACCGCTAGTTCGTGATACACCGATTCCACGACATCGGCGTCGATTTGAGGGAGATTCGCTCCGGCCCCGGCCAAGAGCGATAGATCGGCGAGTTGCGCGGCTCGGCGCGGGATGCCGTGAGTAAGATCGTGCAATCGATCGATAGCCGACTCGGAGAAGACCGGCGATTTACTCCCGGCGTGTGTGAGCGACGTATTTAGATAATTTGCCGTATCCGTTTGATTCCAAGGCTCCAAGTCGATTCGCAATTCGGCCAATTCGAGGAGCCGGTCGCCCAAGCGACCAATTTTTTCCCGCCGCCCGGCAAGGATCAACGTCAGACGCGACTCGCTCGACGGTTCATGCCGCGCGAGCCGGGCTACTTGAGCAAGCACCCGGTCATCGGCACAGTCGGCATCGTCCAGCAGAATGACGGTATCCAATTTCTGATAATAAAATTCCGTGAGCCTATCGGTAATTGCCCGCCACAGGGCGACCAACGACGTGGAAGGTTCGGGATTTAATTTCAAGCCCGCCGCCAGCAGGAAAAGCATTTCCGCCGGCTCGACGCCTAAAAGGTTAATTTTTACGACGGGGCGGCCGCGGCGGCGGAGTTGCCCGGCAAAAGCCTCCAATACCAACGTCTTGCCGCTGCCCGAGGCCCCCGTCAACAATCCCAGTCGGCGATGATTTTCCACGAGAAACTGCAATCGGGCCAGGGCCTCCTCATGGGTCGGACTCTGATGCAAAAACGGCACGGCCGAATCGCCCTGAAACGGCGATTCCCGCAAACCCCAATGCGACTGGTACATCAGTGTTCGGCCTCCTTCCATCTGTTTTATCTATATACTGGATAATCAGGGAAGCATGGGCAAAATAAATAGAGAATAAAATATTACAACAACCTGGTTCTTCCCGTATCATTTCTGTATTCGGTACAATCGGATATTGAACTTGATGCGTAAGCTTCCTTTATTGCCCTGGGTTGCCATTCTGCAGACCGTCATAAAATTGATGCCCGATAATGTCCATTGGATTTCAGGAAAAGAAAGTCACATGAAAAGTCAGAGCCGGGGCGTGTCGCCCCGGTAATTCCGGGCCGACACGGCCCGGCTCTGATGGTAAAAGGCGATATTTATTACTTGAGACTCAATAAACACGACTGACCACCGACCATTGTCCACTGACCCCTGTCCACTAAAATGCCTGATCGCTATTTTGTGCAAACTCCGATTACCGGCGAGCAAGTATCTTTAACCGGTCCCGAGGCCCATCATCTCATTAATGTGATGCGTGCGCGCCCGGGCGCGAAGGTGATTTTGTTCGACGGTAGCGGCTTGGAGTTCTCGGCCCGGGTGGAACAAGTCGGGCGCAACGACGTTGAACTGACCGTGCTTGGCCGCGAGGAGGTCGATCGGGAATTACCTTTTTTTTTGACCCTTGGCGTGGCGCTACCCAAGGGCGACCGGCAAAAATGGCTTGTGGAAAAGGCGGTCGAATTGGGCGTGGGCCGAGTGATCCCGCTAAAAACCCAGCGGGCTGTGGCCCAGCCCGTCCAGCAAGCCCTGGATCGACTGCGGCGATCGGTTATCGAAGCCTCGAAACAATGCGGGCGCAACCGGCTGATGGAAATCGCCGAACCGCTGGAATTTTCCGATTACATTGACGCCACCCGACATCAGCCTTGCCGCTTGCTTGCTCATCCGCACGCACCACGCGCAAAAAAGAATTTGCCGCACGCCGAAGACACAGGGCGTGTGAAACACACCGATGAAATGGTGCATTTCATGCACCCTACGGATGACGATGAACCGCCGTCGGAAGTTTTTTTGGCCGTCGGCCCTGAAGGCGGGTTTACGAACGAGGAAGTGGACCTGGCTGCGAAATCCGGCTGGCAGATCGCAGACCTGGGCCCGCGCATTCTTCGCATCGAAACCGCCGCACTGTCGCTCATTGCCATGGTCACAGCGCCGGAGGCTTGTTGGGGAGTCGGCCTTCGTGGCGGGTGAGTGCGTACATGTCGCGGATTAGTTGGACGTCGCAGGGGCGCTGCTTGACATTTCGCCGGGCGAACATGCGGGCTTGGGCGGTAATCATCACATCCGGCGGGGCTTCGGTCACCTGGCCGAACGATCGGGCGTAGTTCGAGAAGCTTGGCACGTTGGTGGTGACAAATCCGTAGACCATCGAGCAGACGCCGATGGTCTTGCCCGTGAAAATGCCGGTGTTGATGGCGGTTTTGGCGTAATCGCCGATCACGCAGCCCAGGAGTTGCATGCCGGTATCGACCTTGCGGCCGTTGTATTCCATGCTTACTGTGCCGTAGGTGTTTTTCAGGTCGCTGTTCGAGGTGCCCGCCCCCAGATTGATCCAACTGCCCAGGTAGCTGTGGCCCATAAAGCCGTGGTGTTGTTTGTTGGTCAGCGGTTCGATGATCGAGGCCTCGACTTCGCCGCCGATTTTACAGGTGTGCCCCAGGGTGACGAAATCCTTGAGCGCCGCGTGTTCGATCACTCTGGAGTGTGCGCCGATGTGGACCGGTCCGCTGAGATAGCAGAAGGGCCCGACCACGGCGTCTTGTTCCAATACAACCGGCCCGTTGGCGGCATCGGCGACGCAGTATTGTCCCAGTCCGGCGCCGGGTGCGGCGAACACGCCGTCGGCAATCTCGCGATAATCGCCGTGCGAAATCCGATCGGCGAGGTTTTCCTCCAAAATTTGCATGTTCCAGCGGATCAGTTCGTGGGGATACTCGAGCAACGGCAATTCCATTTCCAGCGGAGCAAGATGCAGCCCTTCAAGCCAGGCGTAGAGTTTATCGGGCGTGCCGTCGCTTTGCGGCAGAGCAAGATCCGGTCCGATTAGCGCGGCGGCCATACTATTGCCCGAGCGTACTACACCCTGCCGGCCGGATGAGATCAGGGTTTTTAAACGTTCGATTACGCTCACCGCCGGGAGCAGCCGGGCGTTAAGGAGCAAAGTCGAATGTGGCTTAGAATAGAGCGGTGCGAATAGTTCCGGACAATCGGCGGCCAAAAAGCCGCGCAAGTGCGGCCGGACAATCGCCCGCAGCCCGTCGCCCAAGCGGCTTGCCAGATCGATCAGCCGATAACTTCCGCAACTGACTGCAAACGCCGGCCGGCCCAACGTCGCCGGATAAAGCTGGTCAACAAGTTCATCTTCAAACAGAATAACGTGCATATTAAACTATGTACCAAGAAAACGCCGCGGTCGGCCGTGGCGGCCTAAAATAACCAGTTTATCCTCCATTAAAAACGACTGCCATCCGTGACAAACGGGTTAATAAAGACAAAAGTCCCCACGGACGGGGTAAATCGTGCGGATTGTAACTTGCCATGTTTGGCGACAGGGAATAAAATCAGCCTTTAGTCTGAATTTTTCATCATGAAGACCACGAAAAAGGCGAGGATAGATAATTCACCGTGTCTTCCGTGCCTCCGTGTTGAAAAATAGGGACTGTACGGATTTTTGTGTCGGGGTGAAGTGGCACGGCCATCTTGGCCGTGTTTCTTCACGGACTGGAAGTCCGTGCCACCGTTTGACACAAAATTTCTTACAGCCCCGAAAAAACAGGCTGCCGCATTAGCCGGAGTGGCGGAATGGCAGACGCGCTGGACTCAAAATCCAGTCCTAGCAATAGGGTATCGGTTCAAGTCCGATCTCCGGTACTTTGTAATTAAAAGGACTTGCGGTCATATTGCGCGAGTTCTTTTTTGCTTGCTGAGATGTCGAGTTTATACAGTAACTCTCTGTCATTACCACTTACCTATTGATTTTTGCCTGGCAAATGGACCATTAAGTTGTGGGGCAGATTGCTAATCTGCCCAGAAAAGGCAGGTTGGCAACCTACCCCACGGATCATCACCCAGGCAAAGATCAATAAGACGGCGTTTCGAGTTTTCCCACTTGGGCTTCGAGGACTTTTTGGCGGCGGATTTTGCGGACGACCACGCGGACTCCGGCGCGGGTGAGTTCGTCGCCGCCGCGGATCGGGCGGCCCAGGTGGCCGGAAACCCAATTCGACAACGTGGTTGCGCCATTGGGGGGCGGATCGCCGGTCACATCTATTCCGGTCACGTCTTTTAAACGTTGAAGACTAATGCCGCCGCCGACCACCCATGCCCGGCCCGAGGGAGTAACGTGGGCCGGCAGGCGATCGTATTCGTCTTCGATTTCACCGATGAATTCCTCCAAAATATCTTCCAAAGTGATCATGCCCACGACTTTATCACGTGCATCGACGACCAGGGCAATGTGCGTGTGCTCGCGGATCATCCGTTCCAGAGAGGCCGTGATGGGCGTGGAATCGGAGAGGCGGGGAAAGGGCCGCAGAATGGAGCGCAGCGTGGGTTCTTCGCCCCGCGTGAGCCGCATCAGGGCCAGCAGGTCCTTGAGATTGATGTAGCCGATGATCGATTGCGGATCGCCCGGGCGCTGGGCCACGGGAAAGCGGGTGTGCATGTCGAGGTGGGCCGTGACCAG
>JBEKSO010000240.1:0-6737 GCA_049516935.1 Thermoguttaceae bacterium | reverse complement strand
GACCCGGCCCAGTTCCTTTAACTCGCCCTGGTATAAAATGGCAATCCGGTCGCAGACGTCTTGCACGTCGGCCAGCAAATGGCTGCACAAGAGCACCGTTTTGCCCTTTTTCCGCAGATCGACGATCATTTCCTTCATTTCGTGGGTGCCGATGGGATCCAAGCCGGTCGTGGGCTCGTCCAGCACGATTAGTTCGGGATCGTTTATAAGCGCCTGGGCCAGCCCGATCCGCCGCGTCATGCCCTTGGAATACTCTTTCAACTGCCGGCGTTTCGCCCATTCCAGGCCCACCATCTCGATCAAGTCGGCCACTCGCTGCCGCCGAACGGCCCGGGGCATGTCGAACAACCGACCGTAAAAATCCAGCGTCTCCTCGGCATTCAGGAACTTGTAAAGATACGATTCCTCGGGCAAATAACCAATACGCTCGTTTTTCTTTACGTCGGTGGCGTCTTTGCCAAACACCAATGCCTGGCCGCTGGTGGGAAACAGCAATCCCAAGATCAATTTGATGGTCGTGGTTTTGCCCGATCCGTTTGGACCTAATAACCCGAAAATCTCCCCTCGCCGAATCTCCAGGTCCAATGCCTTTAAGGCCCTGACTTTCTGACGACCCCAAAAGTCCCGGTAAACCTTGGTAAGATTCCGAGTTTCAACTATGACATCTGACATGAAAAACCTCGATTGCGGCAGGCCGGTCGACCGCTTGCCCGATGGACAAGAAATCCTTAGCCTCAAGGATTACTCAATTGTTAATACGCCTTCGATAAATACATAGTTCATCCTTTGATGAACGACAATTAAACACCTCACTATAGGGTAGTTTAAACGGTATTGCAAGGCACCGGCAAACCCTTCTATCGCAGGGTGTGATAATTAATCCGCAGGGTAGGTTATTGGTTAAACCGCCCATCGATCATAATATGATTATTCGCATCTGACTGTATAACAACCATTGAATCTCATAAATATAAAATCATATCCATGGTTTAGCCCCGGAGCTTGCTCCGGGAGTATTGATATGCAGTACCAACTGGCCTTGCAATTCCTCGACCAGCGCGTCGATTTTGAACGCTTCCAGACCATGCCCGGCCCGGAACGGGAAATCAAACTCGACCGCATGCGGGCCCTCTTGGATCTCCTGGGCAATCCTCAGGAAAAACTGCCCATCATCCACGTGGCCGGAACCAAGGGCAAGGGCTCCACCTCGGCCATGATTGCCGCCGTACTTCGTGCCCCCGGATACCGCACCGGGCTTTTTACCTCGCCGCACCTGGAAAGAGTCGAAGAACGCATTGCCATCGACGGCCAACCCTGCTCGGCCGATCAGTTCGCCGCACTGGTCACCGCCGTTCAACCGGCGGTCGATGCCCTGGATCGCGAGGCTGGCGCCGCTGCGCCGGGCGATCACGGACCCACCTATTTCGAAATCATTACCGCCATGGCCCTGCTGCACTTTATGCAAAGCGGTGTCCAGGTAGCGGTGCTCGAAGTCGGGCTGGGCGGACGCCTGGATTCGACCAACGTCTGCCGACCGTTGGTTTCGGTTATCACCAGCATCAGTTTCGACCACGTTCAGCAATTGGGCGACACCTTGCAGTCCATCGCCCGGGAAAAGGCCGGCATCATCAAGCCCGGCGTGCCCGTAATAAGCGGCGTAATCGACGAGGAGCCTAGAAATGCAATTCGGCAGATCGCCCAAGATTGTGGCTGCAGACTTGTGGAATTGAAACAAGATTTTGATTTTGAATATCACCCTCCCCAACATCTGGAAGAGCAACCAGCCCTGGAAACCATTGATTTCTGGACAGTGCAGAATAATTCCCCTCTCCGGGCACCGACCGAATGTTGGTCGGGAGAGGGCCAGGGTGAGGGCGGAGCGAAAACCCTAAAGTCCCCTCTCCCTCCGGGAGAGGGCCAGGGTGAGGGCTTGTCTAGGTGTGTGCACATCCAGAAATATCCTAATTTACCCCTGGCATTGCTGGGCCGACATCAAGCCGCCAACGCCGCCGTGGCCTTGGCAACGCTTAATGAACTCGCCCTTCAAGGATGGAACATCTCCGAGCAGTCGATTCGCCAGGGTTTAACCACGGTCCAATGGCCGGCACGCATAGAAATCGTCGCCCGGCGGCCGGTGGTGATCTTAGACTCCGCCCACAACTCAGCATCCATCGCCGCATTGATGCAAGTGCTAAAAGAGAGTTTTTCCGTCACACGCCGCCTGCTTCTTTTCGCCACAACTCGAGATAAAGATTACAAGGAAATGCTAAAACTGCTGCTGGAAGGATTCGATGAAATCGCCTTCACTCAATACACCACCAATCCCCGCGCCCTTCCGCCCGCCGAACTGGAATCCACTGCCTATAAGCTTACCGGCCGCCATTATCCAGTTTTTATCAATCCCGCCGAAGCCTGGAACCATCTCCGCCAATCGGCCGCGCCCGACGATCTTATCTGCATCACCGGCTCCTTCTTCCTGGCCGGCGAGATGCGAAAACTCCTGTAAATTATGATTCAAATCAATCACGAAAATACGAAAGTTCGAAAGAACGAAAAGATCATGTTTCGTGTTTTCGTTATTTCGAGATTTCGTGTTTGAAAATAATAAAAGGAACCATGTTTTACCATCGACCTGGTGGCACGGGCATCTTGCCCGTGAAAAAAGATACTTGACATAATACTCTGAATATCGTACGCTATATCGTACGAAAGGAGAACACCGCATGACGACATTAACCGCAACCGAAGCACGCAAAAGATTGTATACGCTGCTGGACGACGTGGCCCAGTCGCACGAGGCCGTGCAAATCGCCGGCAAACGCAACTCGGCCGTTCTTGTCTCCGAAGAAGACTGGCGGGCTATCCAGGAAACACTCTATCTAATGTCCATGCCCGGCATGAAAAAGTCCATTATCAAAAGATTAAAAACACCGGTAAAAAAATGCGCCAAGGAGCTAAAGTGGTAAAACCTTCACTCATCCTGAGCGCAGTGCGTCATCCTGAGCGCAGCGAAGGATCTCTGCTACTGAAAGGAATTTGATTGGTGAAATGGACATTGGTCTACACCCCGCAGGCGCAAAAAGACGCAAAAAAGCTGGCCGCATCTGGGCTAAAACCCAAAGCCGAACGCCTGCTGGAACTCCTCAAGAAAAACCCCTATCAAACCCCGCCCCGATTCGAAAAACTCGTGGGCGATCTATCCGGCGCATATTCCCGCCGCATCAATATCCAACACCGCCTGGTCTACCAAATCCTAGATGATATAAAAACAATCAAAATCATCCGCATGTGGACGCATTATGAAGATTGATGTATGTTACTGGGCCGCCGTATGATGTTCAGCGCGATAATCTTGAATAATGTGTATTGCGGCATCGTCGAATAGCCTTGCCCCACAGGAACGACACTTGTAATGACGAAGTCGCTTGATTGTCGGTCCATCGGCCAATTGACATTTTTCAACAACGGTTACCATCTCAATCTTGCCGCATTCCGGGCAAGAAAAAGGCTCAGATATCGGTGCTTCTTTTGGATGAGATGAGGACATAAAAAATATCCGCTCTTTAATAATACTAAAATCGAATCCGGAGAGAACGTATATTTTATAAAATTAATCACGAAAACACGAAAGTGCGAAAGTGCGAAAAAAGATTGTTTCGTGTTTTCGTTATTTCGTCTTTTCGTGATTAGTAAAAACGCCATTAGATCTCACCCTGATCCCGCCATAGCCAAAGTCTTCGGCCCATCTGGTATAGTTTATTTGCATGGGAACACTTGTTCTTCTTGTTCTGAACCCTGTTTCACTGCGGCGAAAAGATCTTTCCCTTTCTTCACAATTTGTAAAGTTGGACTGGTCACCCAATGCACTTTTACCTTATTTACAGACCATTTATTTGTAGACGGATTTAACTTGATTGAAATCGATTCATTTGTAAACGGAATAGACACCTTCATCTCAGTTGTTTTTTCAGATATGGGTCCAACAAACATTACGATAGATTCTGAACTATGTAAAGCAGTCTCTAGATCTCCCCCTATGGAACTTGAATCTCCCCAAGGCTCCCATTTTCCATCAATGAGTTGTTGAAAGCGATGTGTTCGTGTCATAGATGGTTCTAAACACCATATCGTATGATCAGAAGTATTTGTAATTCGTATTGCTGCATAAAGGTGAGAATTTCCTGAACTATCATCACGCCGCGAAAGGGCAAGTGGCTCAGGTGTTATTAACACATTGATGGAAGGAGAATGCAAAAGCCATCCTAAAAGTGATGAAATAATTGCTACAGGAATGAATAGAAGGAGCAATGATCTCAGCGAGAACTGAAAATGCTCTCTGCGTAAGTGAAGCGTAAATGCCATTTGTTTATTGCGGATAAAGCGGCTTTATTCGATCCGCTCAAACGTAAACTCCCCATCCACGCAGTCGATTTTCACGCGGCTGCCTTCGGCGAATTCTTTTTTCAGGACTTCAACGGCCAACGGGTTTTGAATCTTTTGCTGGATCAGGCGCTTTAGCGGCCGGGCGCCGAAGGTCGGGTTGTAGCCTTCGGCGGCGATGGTGTCGATTGCAGTTGTGGTGACTTCCAAATCGATGCCCTTTTCCTGGAGCTGGTTTTTCAGCCGCCCGATCTGGATCTCCACGATCTTGCGGATCTGCTCGCGCTTCAAGGGATGGAAGATGAGGATTTCGTCGATGCGGTTCAAAAACTCGGGCAGGAAACGCGTGCCCAGGCTCTGGTTCACGGCCTCGCGCATTTCGTCTTCGCTGCCGCCCTGCTCGGTGATCTCCTGGATCAATTGGCTGCCGACGTTCGAGGTCATCACTATGATCGTGTTCTTGAAATCGACCGTATGACCTTGATTATCGGAGAGCCGCCCGTCGTCGAGCACCTGTAAAAGAATATTAAAAACGTCGCGGTGTGCTTTTTCGATTTCGTCCAATAGAATCACGGCATACGGCCGGCGGCGCACGGCCTCGGTCAGCATGCCGCCTTCCTCGTAGCCCACATAGCCCGGGGGCGCGCCGATCAGCCGGCTCACGGTGTGCCTCTCCATGAACTCGCTCATGTCCAGGCGGATCATGGCGTTTTCGTCGTCGAACATCACCTCGGCCAGGGCCTTACACAGCTCGGTCTTGCCCACGCCGGTCGGCCCGAGAAAGATGAACGAGCCGATGGGCCGGTTGGGATCCTGCAAGCCCGATCGATTGCGCCGCACGGCATTCGAGACGGCCTCGACCGCCTCGTCCTGATTGACCATCCGCTGGTGGATGCGTTCTTCGAGCACGAGCAGTTTGGCCCGTTCGGTTTCGACCATGCGCGCCACTGGAATGCCGGTCCAGGCGCTGACGACCTCGGCGATTTCTTCCGGCCCTACCTCCTGGCGCAAGAGGCGGCGAGAACCTTCCGTCGGTTTTTCGTCTTCCTGTTCCTTGCTTTCCAATTGTTTTGAAAGGCGTTTTTGTTCCAGGTCCAACTCGTAGAGTTTCTGATAATCCTCCTCGCGGAGCATGACGCCGGAAGATTGCTTTTCCTTGATCGAGGCGGCCAACTGATTGTACTGCCTCTCGACTTCCATCAATCGCTTGCGGATTTGCTGCACGTCGCCCATGCCGCTTTTTTCCAGTTCCCATTGGGCCCGCAGATCGGCCAGTTTTCGGCGCAGGTCGCCCATTTCATCCTGGATTTCCTTGCGGCGTTCGATGGCGTGCTCTTCGGTCTCCTCGGCCAATTGGCGTTCGGCCAGTTCAAGCTGCATCAGGCGGCGCTGCACCTGGTCGATCTCCGTTGGCACGCTTTCCAATTCCATGGCCAGGCGGCTGGCGGCCTCGTCCATCAGGTCGATGGCCTTGTCCGGCAGAAATCGGTCGGTAATGTAGCGGTGCGAAAGATTGGCCGCCTCCACGAGCGCCGAATCCTTGATCTTCACGCCCTTGTGATGCGCCTCGTAACGAGGTTTTAATCCGCGCAGAATGGCAATCGTGTCTTCCACGGTGGGCTCGCCCACGTAGACCGGCTGGAAACGGCGTTCCAGGGCGGCATCTTTTTCCACGTATTTTCGATACTCGTCCAACGTGGTAGCCCCGATGCAGCGCAACTCGCCGCGTGCCAAAGCCGGCTTAAGGAGATTTGCGGCATCGCTTCCGCCTTCGGCCCGGCCCGCGCCCACGACCGTGTGCATCTCGTCGATAAACATGATCACGTTGCCGGCGTCGGAGACCTCGCGCAAAACGGCCTTCAGCCGCTCCTCGAACTCGCCGCGATATTTTGTGCCGGCGATAAGCGCGCCCATGTCCAGCGCGATCACGCGCTTGTTTTTGAGGCTCTCGGGCACGTCGGCGTCGACGATCCGCAGTGCCAGGCCTTCGACAATAGCCGTTTTGCCCACGCCCGGCTCGCCGATCAGCACGGGATTATTTTTGGTCCGGCGAGAAAGGACCTGGATCACGCGGCGGATTTCCTGGTCCCGGCCAATAACCGGATCGAGCTTTCCTTGCCTGGCCCGTTCCACAAGATCGATGCCGTAGCGCTGGAGCGCCTGGAATTTGTCTTCCGGCGTTTGATCGGTCACCCGGGCGCTGCCGCGGACGTCGCGCAGCACTTGCAGCAATTCTTTGTCGGTGACGGCATTCAGCTTAAGGACGTTTTTGGCCTTGGAATCGACTTTTGTGAGGGCCAGGAGCAGATGCTCGGTCGAGACGAACTCGTCCTTCATAGTCTGGGATTCGTTCTGGG
>JBEKSO010000239.1:0-6739 GCA_049516935.1 Thermoguttaceae bacterium | reverse complement strand
CTCGCATTTCTAACCTGGCAGCAAAGCATGTTATACCGCGACAAGATTACGTTGTACCAAGACACACTGGAAAAAAATCCGGGCTGTTGGCTTGCTCACAATTGCCTTGGTTACGTATTGGATAGAAAAGGCCAACTGCAAGAGGCGATCGAACATTACCGGCAAGCCCTGCGATTGAATCCTGATTACATTGAGGCTAACAACAACCTGGGTAACGCATTTGTCCAAACAGGGCGACTGCAAGAGGCTATCGAACATTTCGAGAAAACCCTGCGGCTGAAGCCCGACTTTGCCGATACACACAACAACCTGGGCATCGCCCTAGTAAATGCGGGCCGACTGCAAGAGGCGATCGAACATTTCGAGCAGGCCCTGCGGCTGAAGCCTGGCTATGCCTATCTTTACTTCAATTTGGCATTGGTCCGTGCCAAGATGCAGCAGTCCTCCGAGGCCATCGCCGCGGCCGAGAAGGGCTTGGAACTTGCCCGCTCCCAGGGGCAGGATGTACAGGCCAAAAAGATTGAAGATTGGCTGAACGCATACCGCGACTACTTGTCAAATTCTCCGAATGCATCTCCTTCTAGTGAATCCAATCGCCCGGCGCATTAACGGTATGAGGACGCCCATAGCCGTTGGATAACTGCTATGGTCGGGCCAGTAATTCACGATTAGGGCCAAGTCGGGGTCTAATGGGGCGGAATCCCCGCCAACTGCACCGCTTCCTGCACCGTTTTCGGAAAAACACTGCGTATTTTCAGGTTTTCTGAGGTTAGTTCGACACCTCTGGGGTGTACTTATAATGTCATAAATCATAAAGGGTAATGGTTTTTTTATTTTGTGGTTTCGAACCGTGTCATTTTCTTTTCAGCAAGAAGAGATAGACATCGTTTTCACGCAGGTCAAATTGCTGATGAACTTTTCCATCCCGGCCGACCTTGAGCGTGGAACTGGAGATGGGTGTGCCACTGTTATCGGATTTGATTTTTGCAACTTGCGCCTTGGTTAACTGCGAAGGCGAACCCAAGTCCATATATGTCGCATAGGCGTCGTTGACTCGGTAGCCGACCTTGTGAATATCCAAAGAGTATTTGCCCTCCGGCGCGTTGGTTAAATTGAGCGTGACCTTGTTTTTCGGCAAGGACGGCAGGTCGCGTTTGTAATAAACCTGGTTGTTGACGCTCTTACCGGGATGCGTGATGGTGAAATCCCAGACCAAGGCCTGAATGCCGCCGGATGCGTCGATGCATATCCATGAGGCCGGATCGCTGTTTTTCAATTCCGTCGGGCCGAGCCGGTTGAGAAACTGATACGCGTAGAACGCCGGCTTGTTAATGTCCTGATAGTTTATCAGGCCGAAGCCACCATGGAACGGCGTCCAGCGCGGGCCGGCTTCCTCGAAGATGTCCGTAAATACCCAGTAAGACATGGACTGCGCGGCGGCGCCGGTATTCTTGAGTTTGTCGAGGATGAACGCCGCGCTGTGGTAGCTGTCGTGTATCGGATCCGCCGGCGTGTAAGAGGAACTCCACTCGGTGAAATGCAGTTCCAAATCCGGCCGGGCGGACTCGGCGATTTGCTGCCGCGCCTTGACGACCTCGCCGTAGATCCGTGATCTAACAGGTGAAAACACGGTAATGGCTTGTCCGTCCACTTCCAGGTAGGCGCCATCGATGCAATAAGTGTGCGTCGAAATAAAATCAACTGGCGCATCATTTTTCGCGCAGAAGTGGATAAACTCGGGCACCCAGGCACAACCCGCGGTGGCCGGCCCGCCCACCCTGTAGGCGGGCGAAACGTCCTTGATAGCCTGTGCCGTGACGGCGTAGAGGTCGAAATAATCCTGCTGCGTGCCGTCAAAAAAGGCGTTCAAGTTCGGTTCGTTCCAGACTTCGAAATACCAGGTACGCACTTCGGCATCGCCGTAGCGCTCGCGCAGGTGCGTTACAAAAGCGCGGATGAAATCGCCCCACCTCTTCAAATCCTTGGGCTTCGTCACGTTGCCGCGCCACCAGAATATAGTCTTGGAACCGCTGGCCATTGCCGACGGCATGAAACTTAGTTCCACAAAGGGCTTCATGCCGATGCTTTGGAGAAAATCGTAAAGCTCGTCAATGTATTGCCAGTTGTATTCCGGCTGGCCATCCTTGCTCTCCTTGTAAACCCCCATGTCGTCGCAGAACAAACCGTGCATGCGGATGTACTGAAAACCGCACTGGCGATGCGCGAAAGTGAGCTGCCGCTGCCAGTCGGCGCGTAAGCCTTCGTTGGCCCGCCCCGCCCCGACGCATTTCTTGAACATTGTGTTTAGCGGTCCCTGCACTTGCTGGAAATCGACTGTGATGACTCGGCCGGTTGTTGGTGGATTGGTGTCTGCTACTAGAGGAGAGCCAATCATCATCAACACAATGACTGTGAGGATAAGGCGATTATTATTCATAATGGCATAGGACTTTGAAATTAA
Source organism: Thermoguttaceae bacterium (assembly GCA_049516935.1). GTDB lineage: Bacteria > Planctomycetota > Planctomycetia > Pirellulales > Thermoguttaceae > JBEKIK01. The sequence goes on along the minus strand of JBEKSO010000239.1, from coordinate 4,278 downwards.
GCTCAAAACACACATAATATTTTTCATCCCATGGTGACAACATAACCTAATCCCAGCCTGGGTACAAGTTCACTCCCCGCCCATGGATCATACGGGCACCAACCTTTGTATAGGTTCGCAATAGACCTGCCATCGCATTTTTTATGGCGGCCATCTTAGATCATGATACCGAAAAGATATAGGCCGTTATCAGATCGTCAACAGCCTTCATTAACATTTAACTTCTAGGCCTGCGGTGGCTCCGTGATAGAAGAGGCAGTCGGACGTTGCAATGTTGGCAGTGCCGGCAACCATGTTGGTGACGGGAATCTTTATTGGCGGCAGAGGGCTTTTTGTTGGTGTAAACGGACCTGCGTACGGCAAAATCTAGCTAAATTGCCGGCTTCTTGTCCGTATGTTGAGTTTTTGCATCCTATGTTTGTTGCGATTGGGTGATATTCCGCAGTTGGAAATCTGTCTGTAGGCGGCACAATCGCTAGAAGCGCAACAAGCAGAAGTCATGCAAAAAGTCTTGCTCTCATTTTTGATCTTGTCGCTGACGATATGGCTAAGTATTTGTCTGCCGAGCAGGGCAGATACCAATCAGGCGGTTTTACAAGCCGAGATTGGGAAAGAGAATGTACAGTTATCATGCAATGCCGGCACACGGAGTGTGTCGACTACTCCTTTGTTATGCGATTACGGCACACGGAGTGTGCCGACTACATTAGAGAAGGGGACAGTTGCATTTTCGCCGGGCATGCTATTGGCATGGTACCCGGAAAATCGGGACAGTCCCCATGATTTGGAACAGCGGTTGTTTGCCGATGCAGCGGATGGGCGATTAGATGAATTCTCGCTCTTGGATGCGGCCTTGATAGCCAGCGGGGTGAAAGATACGGCTGAATTGGGGCGTTACCGGGATCGCATGGCGGCATGGGCCGGGGAATTGAAGCGGAGCGGCGGCGCGGACGATTCGCCGCGGCGGCGGGTCGAGGCAATTTTTACATTCTTGCACGGCAAAATTCTCAAAGGGAAGTATAACATCCAATGCACCGATTTGCGGCAGGCTATGGATGAGGGCCGATTCAATTGCGTGAGCGCCACGGTGTTGTTCAACTGCCTGGCCGGCGAATTGGGATTATCGTGTTGCGGGCTGGAGACGCCGGGACACGCCTTAAGCCGTGTTTTTTTGCCGGAAGGTCCGCTGGACGTGGAGACTACTTGTCCAAGGTGGTTTTGTTTGCAGCACGATCGGCTGGTAAATAACGAGGAATGGAAGGGAACAGACTCATTTTTAGTAAGAAGCTATAACAAAACCTTGTATCCATTTGAAAATGCCCTCACCCCTAGCCCCTCTCCCAAAGGGAGAGGGGATGTTTTGTTAGAGCCCCTACGTGAAAATCGAGACAGTTACCCACTGAGCGAAAATTCAGCCAGTCGCCAAAAAACGATTGGGCAGAAGCCTGATAAAGACAAGGGCAAACTGCGGGAAATTTCGCCTATCGAACTGACGGCGATGATTTATTACAACCGGGGCATCGATTTCCTGGGGGAAAAGCGGTTTGCCGACGCGGCGGCAGCCAATGTCAAAGCGATGCGGCTGGATCCGCTGAGTAGCACGGCCCGGGGCAATTTCTTGGCCACGATCAATAATTGGGCCATCGATTTGGGCAACGCCGGCGATTATGGCCGGGCCGCGGATTTGCTTCGTCAAGGGCTGGCAATTGAACCGCATTACGAGGCGTTTTCACTCAATTTCGCACACGTACATCATCAATGGACGCAAGAGTTATGCAGGGAAGGCAAATACGCGGAGGCCGTGGAACTTTTAAACCAAGCGGCTTCCGAAATGCCGGATAATGCGTATTTTCAGCATGCCGTGTGGGGGGTATATCGGTATTGGGCGATTGCACTGTTGAAGGCCAATAAGACGGATCAGGCGTTTGACATTCTGAGATTTATAAACTAGGATTTATTTGGTCATTCGACGATATAGCGCTTGGGGCATGCTTCTCCAGTAAGGCGCTTGATCGATAGTTCCAGATTTTTTTCTGCCGACTGGTTTTTTCATATAGTATTCACGCGCCTGCAAAGGCCATATATCTCATATAACCTGTACGCCCACGACTGCGCAGGCGGGTGGGCAATAAACCATGTAAAATTTGGTGAACACTTATGATTCAGCTTGATGAACCGCACCTTGATCTACGTCAGCAAAGCAATTTTTGTCCGGAGGACGACGTCCGCAAGCAAGTGATGGTATTGATGAGTGCGCTGTATAGCGAACGGGAACTATTGGAAAAGCGGCATGAGAACCGCTACCCATTTCCTTACTTGATCTATCTCACTCCGGTTGCCGAAGACGGCATTACGCCGGAGGGCAAGAGCATCGCGGTGGTGGGCAAGCATTTATCGAAGCGGGGTCTGGGTTTCTATCATCCCAAGCCGTTGCCGCACCGCCGCATGATCGCATCGCTGGAATGCAACGGTCATTGGCTGGGTTTTCTCACGGATATAAGATGGTGCCGATTTACAAAGCAGGGTTGGTACGAAAGCGGGGGGCGATTTTTGCAGTCGGTTCGCTCGCCGATTGAAGATTCGGCGGGGCATTAGGCCGGGGACAAAGGGTTCAGCGGTCAGGGTTCGGGCCAGTTTTCAGTTATTAGTTTTCAGTTTACGGTTTTCAGTGGGTCAGTGAACTGACCACCCCTTGATTTTAATGGATTAATCGACCACGAACACGGCTGAGGCGACGACGGTGGTCCAGAGGCCTTTTTTATCGCCTTCGGCGGTTTGCACGCAGGCCCGGGTTTGAATGATCTTGCCGGACATGTGGTAGATTTCCTTACGATAGTCGTAAGCCGTCTCGGGATCGAATTCTATGCCCAGCGTGGTGGCCAGCATGGTGGCGGCCATATCTTCGACCAGATCGCGGAGTCGGGGCTCGGTGATTCCGAAGTCGTGGTGCTCGCTGATGTATCCATATTGTTCCCCGGCAGAGGGTACGGCCAATCCGATGCCCGCTCCGACCATCCGCGAGGGTTCGTTGGTGGAGGCCTCGGCCAAGACGCAGTAGGCGATCTGGCCGGGCTGAAGCTTGGGCAATCCCTGCTTTTTCGAGACTACTTTGCAGTGGGGGGGGAAGATGCTCGACACGCGGACCAGGTTAAAAATCTCGATGCCCGCGTCGCGCAACGCCAACTCGAAGCTTTGCAGGCGGGTGTTATGTTTGCCTATGCCCTTGGTAAAAAATACTTCTCGCGGTACGAGCGGTTCTCCCAATCTTTCTCCTCCTTACGTTGGTGTCACAGATGTCTGATGGTTTCCGCGTTTGTATGACAATTACTTTACAAGGCTTTGCTTTTAATGGCAAGCTGAATTCCACTTGGACCCTCACTTGACATCCACTGCTTTATACCCTGAAATGAGGATGCGGGGTTTAAACATCTCCCTCAGACTGAGCGCGACCGCCGGTCGCGGCTTTATGTTCAAATAAACTATATAATCATGACCCGAGAACTGCACGACGGCGGAAAAGACGGACTGGCGCCTTTGGAAGCGATAGATGTTCGGCAAGCAACGGGCTTTGCCGACATGCTGGGAAGGATGTCGCGGACGGCATTTGGGGGCCGGGAATTGGGCGAGGCCTTTGAGGTCCTCTCGGCCATGGCCGACGATCCGGATTGCACCGTCGTGGTTACGGTATCCGGGGCGATGACCGTGGCAAAGATGGGCAAAGTGCTGTGCGAAATGATCGACGCCGGCCTGGCACACATTATCGTCAGCACCGGGGCGATCATGGCCCATGGTCTTTCGGAGGCCACCGGCGGAGTGCATTATAAGGCCGATCCCAATGTTTCCGATAAACAGCTTTATACATGGGGCTACAACCGCGTGTACGACACGGTGGAGATGGAGGCCAATCTTTGCCGGGCTTGGGACCTGGTGAAGGAGGTGCTGGATGGGATGGACAATTCCCAGCCGAGTTGTTCCTGGCTGATAAATCGGGCAATCGGGAAAAAGCTTTTGGAAACGGGGCAGATGCCCAGCATCCTGGGTTGTGCGTACAGGCGCGATGCGCCGGTTTACGTGCCCGCCCTGACCGATTCGGAGTTGGGGTTGGACCTGGCCAAGCACGCCTTGGAGCGTGATTTTGTGCCGGGCAAAGAGGCCGATTTGGAAAGATTCTTCGCCCCTGTACCGTCTTATAATCCTTTTTTGGACCTGCACAACTACGCCCAGCGGATTCTGAAGGCCAAGCGTTTGGGCATTTTTACGATAGGCGGGGGCGTGCCC
>JBEKSO010000238.1:0-6795 GCA_049516935.1 Thermoguttaceae bacterium | reverse complement strand
GACCTCCCAACCTGACGTAAACGTCAGGCCTATTACCGCTGCGCGGAAACGCCCGTAAACGGGCGTGACGCCATGATTTATGCCAATATTGAACATAACTCTTTTACAGTTTGAGTAAATATTGACCTTTGCATGGCGAATGAACCGAGGCCGACCAACGGGAGGCCGGAAAATACAACAAAAAGGTTGTCTTGTCGGACCATTATCTAAGCAAACATCAATAGGTGTAAAGCCGCGACCGACCAACCTTCGGTCGGTGCCCGTCGCGGTAGGAGTTGTATAACGTTATTTTTTTTGGCAAGCGCGACCAATGGTCGCGGCTTTACAAGATGTATTTAACTTTTTCCCGCGTATAGTTCGGCGAATTCCAGGGCCCAGTGGTCGATCATCTCGGTGAAGGAAGTCAGATCTGCTTCGGGGAGGCGGTGATATTGGGAGCGGTTGAAGACCTCGCGGTTCAGGATGGCGGCCTTGCCGATGAGCTCCAAGACGTGAGAGGAAGAGAAAGGGCGGATGACCATTTCCAGTCGGCTGTAGGCGGTTGTGCGACCCGACGGGCCGAGGCGGAGATCGTCTCGGCTGATGGCCCCGCCCCAGCCTCGTTCATCGACGATGTCTTCGAAATTAAAACCGGGAAACTGATCGGCCACGTTTTTCAGGCAGCGTTCGATGCGTTCGGACAGTTCCAGGCGATACTGGGTGTGGAGCCGCTGGAGTTCTTTTTCGTTTACAGCCTGATCGCGCTGGGCTTGTTCCCGGGCGACACTTGCCCGTTGACCGCGCTCGATCGCCTTTTGCAGCCGCTGCTGAAATTCCATGATAGACAACGTAGAAGGTAAAAGTCAGAATGCAGAATGCGGAAGTAAAATCTAGGGATGTGATTTATTATTAGATTTTCTAACAAAATGAATTTTAAGATCAATATGCGTGCCACGACCAAGCGACCATGCAAGGCATGTTGCCCGCCGGCGCCCTGCTTGCACGCAGTGTTTTTCCGGCAGTTCCAACAGCACTGCTTGCAAGCAAGCAGTGGCACACGTCATTTTGTTAGCGGCTCTTAAACTTTTTATTAAACTCCTTCCCCAGGACTATCGGGCTGGGGATTTTGCAGGGCCGTTTCATCGTTTTGGACGCTTATTTCGGCGCTGGCAGCGGCGGCCTGGCCTTCATTATTCGACACAGGGGCTTGCTCAATGGTTTCCATGGCCTGGTCGGCGGCCGGGGGCGTTTCGGCCGAGGCGGCAGGTTGTTCATCCTTCGCTTCCGGCGTTTGTGGGGTGGGTTTTTGCGGTGTTTCCGGCTGTTTTTTTTGTTGATAGAATTGCGCCAGGTCGGCGAAGGTCCGCATGGGTTCCTTGCCTTCCTTCATGGCGTCGGTGATGGGTATGATGGGTTTTGGCTTGGACCTGGGTTGATTTTGCCCATGCGTCCTGGGGCGCGAGGACTGAGACCGTCGCTGGTTGGAACGTGCATCGGACGGTTGTTGGGCTTGTTCGCGGGGCGGCCTATCGCCTTGGGGCGGCCTGTCGCCGCGCGGCGGCCGGTTTTGTTGCCCCCGATCGCGGCGCGTGAATTTATCGCGATTTTGGTCGCGTCGATCCGCCCCGCCCCCGGTTTTTGCAGTTTGCGTTTTTGTTCCTTCGACGTTTGCGCCTGCGGCGCCGGCGCCTTCCGGTTTTGCGCCATGCTCGGGCTTATGGCCGTGCCGCGGGGGCCGAGGCCGCTCGGTGCCCGGTTGGACCATGGTCAACGACACGCGCCGCCGCTCCTTATCAACGGCAAGGACCCAAACCTTGACCACGTCGCCGACGGTGGCCACCTCGTGCGGGTCGCGGATGAAACGGTCGGCCATGTGGCTGACGTGCACCAGTCCGCTGTCGTGCATGCCGATATCGACAAAGCAGCCGAAATCGACGACGTTGAGGACGGTGCCGGTCAATTCCATGCCTTCGGAGAGGTCTTCGAGTTTGAGCACGCCGTGTTTGAAAACGGGCGGGGGCAGATCTTCGCGGGGATCGCGTCCGGGTCGGGCAAGATGGGCCAAGATGTCTTTCAAGCTGAGCGAGCCCACTTCCAGTTCCTTGGCCATGGCATCCAAATCGACCTTTGTCGCTCGTTCGGCCAGGGCGGCGGTGGCGGTTTTATCGGTCAGATCGTTGGGCGTGCATTCCAGGCGCTGCAATACGCGGTTGGCAACCGGGTAGCTTTCGGGATGGATCCAGGTGGTGTCCAGGGGATTATCGCCGGCGGAGATTTTCAAAAACCCGGCGGCCTGCACGAAAGTCGCCTCGCCCAGGCCCGGCACCTGGCGGAATTGCTCGCGATTTTTAAACGGCCCGTGCTCGCGGCGATATTCGTAGAGGCGGTGCGCGGTCAACTGGTTCAATCCGGAGACGTAGCGCAAGAGGGCCGGGCTGGCGGTGTTTACATCGACGCCCACGTAGTTGACGCACGATTCGACCACGTCGTCCAGCGAGGTGCGCAGATGCTTGGCCTTCACATCGTGTTGATAAAGGCCGACGCCGATATTTGCCGGATCGATTTTGACCAATTCGCTCAAGGGGTCCTGCAAGCGCCTCCCGATGGAAATCGCCCCGCGCAGGCTGGCGTCGTAGTCGGGAAATTCCTCGCGTCCCAGTCGGCTGGTGGAGTACACGCTGGCCCCGGCTTCGTTGACGATCACGTAGGCCGTGCCCTGCTCTTTGAGTTCGCCGCCAAGGACGTCGGACACGAATTTCTCGGCCTCGCGGCAGGCGGTGCCGTTGCCGATGGTCACTACGGTAAGCTGGTGTTTTTTCACCAGATCGACGAGCTTTTGCCGGGCGCTATCGCGGAGTTCGGGTTTGCCGATCAGGTAGATCACCGCGTGTTCCAGGAGGTTGCCGAACTGATCGAGTGCCGCCAGTTTGCAGCCGCTTTTGTAACCGGGATCCAAGGCCAAAACCCGATGATTGTGGACCGGTGGATGCAAGAGCAGATTGCGGAGATTCTTGGCGAAGACGCCCACCGCGTGGGCTTCCGCCCGATCGGTCAATTCGCGGCGGGCTTCGCGCTCCAGGCTGGAAAGGATCAAACGCGATAGGGAATCGCGGGCGCAGCCGCGGAGATAATCGGCATGCGGATGGTTGGGGGGAACGAGGAATTCTTCCACCGCATTTACCATGGCCTGCAAGTCGGTTTCGATCTTGACCCGCAAAACCCTGGCCCGCTCGCCCCGGTTGATGGCCAAAACGCGATGGGGCGGAATTTTCTTGATTTCCTCGCGGTAATCGAAATAATCGCGGAAGGATTTGATCCGTTTTTCTTCCAGATTTTTCTTCATCTGCTCCCGTTTTGCCGACTGAGCCTGCTTGGCCTTTTGGCGGGCAAGCTGTTTTCGCTGGGCGGCCGTTAGCGCGGGACCTTGCTGATCGGCGGTCGACGCCGTGGGCAGGACCGAACCCGTGGGCGCTGCGGGCGACGAAATTATCAGACTCGACTGGGGCAGGGAATCTCCCGGCGAAACCGCAAGCGGTTCCGCCGGCCCGGCCGATTGACACAAGATGGAATCCTGCTGCGAACCCGCAAGCGGTTCCGCACCTTCCGCTCTCCCGGAATGTTCCAACGAGACTATCGAATCCACCGCGCTAACCACCTCGTTAGCGGCCGCCACGGAGACCGACTGGGCCTGGCCGTGCGGTGTTGTCACATGTATGGACGAAATCCGCTCCGGCGCCGAAGCGGCATCGGCCGGCGATGGAGCCGCGCTGGCCGAATCGGCGATATGCATATATTGATCTGAAGGCACGGCCTCGATCGCCGATGATGGAAAATGATGATGCTCTTCCGGGCGCGCGGGCGGTTGGGCATGAGCGGACTCGAGGGGTTGGATGCCGGGCGTTTGCGGTGGTGCTTCAGTCACGGCCGAGTGCACAGTCCCGGGCGGATACCGAGTAGGCGCCGCGAATGTAGTGGCCGCGGCCGCGGCTACCCGCTCGGGCTTTTCGGTTTTTTCCGTCGAAGCCTTGGGCTCAGGCGCGATTCGCGTGGTGACAATCACTCCTGAGCGCTGCACGATTTCCCGCAGGCGCTGGCGTAATTCGGCCTGCTCGCTGAATAGTTCGGCAATTATGTGCCCGGCGCCCAGCAAGGCGTCGGCCGCGGTTGGAACCTGCCGATCGGGATTGGCATAGTCTTTCGCCCGCGCGTCCAAGTTAGCCGAGAGCGGGTTGGCATCGAGAATTTCCCGGGCAAGTTCTTCCAGGCCGCGGTTGCGGGCGTTGGTGGCCAGCGTTTGCTTCTTGGGCTTATAGGGCAGATACAGGTCTTCCAAGCGTTTGGTCGTCGTGGCCGCCAGGATCTGCTTGGCGAGTTTTTCCGTGAGCTTTTGCTGCGACTCGATCGACCGCAAAATGGTCTGCTTGCGTTCGGCCAAGAGACGCATTTTAGCGAGCCGGTCCTGAATCAGCCGAACCTCTTCCTCGTCCAATCCTCCGGTTTGATCCTTGCGATATCGGGTGATAAAAGGAACGGTATTCCCCTCATCCAATAATTCCACAGTTGCTTGTATCTGCCGCAGTGGAATATCCAAACCGCGGGCTACCTGGCGCAAATCGATTGTTACCATGCCGGTCATATGCAATCCAGATTGTTGGAGGCATGCGGCGATTTTGCAAAAACGGAATCTGGAATTACGGAAATAGTTCCAGCCGCCGGCAGGTCCAAGTACAGCCCCCCACTAGGAGCCGACCCCCCGGAGCGGAGCCGTCTTCGACGAGAAATCCCGAAATGTCTCGCTTGTCTCGAAAAACCGTATTTTGATGATGATCGGTTTTCCATGTACCATCGCGCCAACTCGATTGGCGTGCAAAAACGGCATTTTCCTCCAAAAAGATCAAACCCGCAAGACACCTCCTGCCGATATAACGCGAACAGACAGGGTGGGCACACCATGGAAGGAAAAAGTGACATGAACGCTTGCCATCTCCGTGTATATTACGGTCCGCAGGAAGAAACCGCGACGAATAACGCCGTCGATACCCATCGCGAGACTGTAACTGTCCCCCTAATGGAAGTTATGCCGTTGCTGACAGACGCCCTTCAATCTCAACGTACTTGGCTAAGAGACTTTGCTGACGATGAAGTAAGAATATCAATGGATCTCTACGAAGTTCTCCTAGCTTACCAGCATTACCGCCGCCCGTCTGCCTGATTTTCAGCTCAAATCCATTACGATTTTCCAACTTTCTCTATTTTCAAGCCCGGTCCCCAGCCCCGGGCTGTTTTGCTTTCTTGAGGCAATGGTTTGGAATTAGTTTGCCATATATCGACAGAAAACAAAGTTGTTAAATTGGAGAATATGCGATAAACTTAAATAGACGATGATTTTTCGGGAAAATTTTTAAAACAGTCGGACGCCAACCTAATTGCTGGTCGTGCAGCGGCAATTTAACCCGGCACTTGTCTCAGTAGAGTAAGTCCAAACATTTTTTTTGCATATTGATTATTTTGTGAACGAAGGAATGCCCACGGATAATAATTTGCCAGCCAAGGATGACAAAAATCACCCTGCCATTCACGCTATAAACGATGCCGCCCTGGCGTCGCAACGGGTGGCCGAACTGATCGAACGGATCAAGGAATCGACCGATAAGCTTGCCACCGACCATCCCAGCCGCGGCGATTTGAAAATACTCAGCCGCACGCTAAAGGAATTGCGCTACGCCTTCAAGGTATTTGCGCCCTATCGGCGGATGCGGAAGGTGACGGTATTTGGTTCGGCCCGCACAGCGGCGGACCATCCCGCTTATCGCCAGGCCGTTGCCTTTGGACAGGCGATATCAGGGCAAGGTTGGTTTGTCATTACCGGGGCTTCCAGCGGAATAATGGAGGCAGCGCACGTCGGCTCGGGCCGCGATCATGCCATGGGCTTGAATATCCTGTTGCCTTTCGAGCAAGTGGCCAATTCGGTGATTGCCGGCGATTCGAAACTTGTCCACATGAAATACTTTTTCACGCGGAAATTGATGTTCGTCAAGGAAACCGACGCCATTTGCCTGTTGCCGGGCGGTTTCGGCACGCTGGATGAGGGTTTGGAGGTGCTCACGCTTTTGCAGACCGGGAAACGCGATGTTATGCCCATGGTTCTGCTGGATGAACCGGGCGGCGATTATTGGGCCGGTTTTCAAGAGTTTGTGGAAAAGCAACTTCTCGCCAAGGAAATGATCAGCCAGGAGGATCTTTCGCTCTACAAACTAACCGACAATGCCGACCAGGCCGTGGCTGAAATCCTGCAATTCTACCGCGTGTATCACAGCCTGCGCTATGTTCGCTCGAACCTGGTGATGCGGCTTCAGCGCCGGCCCGGCGAGGCCTTGTTGGAATCGATCAATACGAACTTCGCCGACATCCTTCTGGAAGGCCGATTCCAAGTCGGCCCGGCCCTGGCAGAGGAACAAGACGACCCCGACCTGGCCGATCTTCCGCGGTTGATCTTCCAATTCAACCGCCGCAATTACGGGCGGCTGCGGCAGTTGATCGATAGCATTAATAGCGATCCGGGGTTGTAAGTTTTCAGTTATCAGTTCTCAGTTTTTTCTATATAAGCTTTCGGCTGTCAGCCATCGGCTTTCAACCTTTCGAGGTCGTCCCCCCAGTTCCCGGATGGCTAACCGTTTTTTTCATCCTGCTGCCATATATACACCGCCGATTGCAGGGTGTGAAAATCCTGGCAAAATCCCGTCAGTTTTTCTATTGTCCCCCACCTCGACAGGACATAATTATAGTGTTACAATATGAGAAATAGTATTATCATAA
>JBEKSO010000237.1:0-6798 GCA_049516935.1 Thermoguttaceae bacterium | reverse complement strand
ATGGCCTGTGAACCGCTGATTCCGCCGGATAAAGTGAGTGTTCCCGTGCCGGTGATGTTCAGATCGGTGTTAAGGCTAAGCAGCACCGGGGCGGAAATTGTTTGGCTGCCTTGCACGTTGATTACGGATGCGCTGCCGCTGTTGTTTAAAGTAAGGCTGAACCCGCCCGAACTTTGAATCGTCGTGCTCGTGTCGGGGCTGTAATAGATGCAGCCGACGGTCTTTGAGGCTGAGATCATGTCCACGATGCTATTGCTGGCGTCTTGATTTCCGAAGGCGACTTTTTTTCCTGCGCCGCTGGGTGCGATCTCCAAGGCCGAGGTCCAATTATACGCGTTGTTCCAATCTGTCGGACTAAAGTTGCCTTGAGTGATGTTTCCGCCCTGCCATATAGTGTAGCCGGTGTAGCTGGGCAGGACAGCGCTGTTGCCAGTTTGATTTATGTTACTGACGATTCCGTTCACTTTCAGGCCGGATGTATCCAGGCGGGAGGCATAGTAGATATCGGCCAAGTAGGTGCCGGTAAGATTTACATGGTTGAACGATACGTTATCGATGTTGCGCACCGGGTCGCCGTTTGGATTGCCCGTGGGCGGTTGGCTGTCCAGTCCATAAATGATGGCGACGTTGTTGTTCGACGCAGCGGTGGCGGTGATATTGGTGTATCGGATGTTCTCGTAGAAAGGGACCTTCGCCGTGCTATTATTATGCAGGTCGACAGTGTGCAGTGTTTCACCGGGATCGGTCACAGTGTGGAAGTGGGAGGCGCTTTGTTGCAAGTGGCCGTAGTCATCGCCGTCTATGTACCAACTGTTGATAATGATCGGATTCGTGACGCCTGTCATGGTGATGTCGGTGAATAAGACGTTCTTCACAACGCCGCCCAAGCCGCCGAACGAGCTGCCGTCTAAAATGGCCGGGCCGGCCTTCATGCGCAGCCCGTTGGTTGTGCCGTTAAAGGTGCAATTTTTGACGGTCAACCCGTCCAGGCCCCCGTCGGTCTGTCCGCCCACGGAAATTCCATGGCCCGCGCCGATGATGCAACCCGTGATGAGGATGTCGCTGCAAAAGTGGCTGCCCGAAGGCTTGGCCACGATGTCGTCGTCGCCGTCGTCGATGTTGCAGTTCTTGATGAGAATGTGGCTGCCCGAGTAATCGATGCCGTCCGTGTTCCCCAGATAAGCGCCGCCGTTCTGGGTTTTGGTGTAGTTATCGTTGATGTTGATGCTGTCGATGGTGAGGTTAGTGATGTTCGAGGGGACCAGGTGGAAGTGCGATGAGTCGCAAATGGTCACTCCGCTTACGAGCAAGTTGGTCACGTTTGAGATCGAGATGAGGTTGACGCCTTTTACAGTCGTTGCGCGGCCGTCGATTGTGCCGCTGCCGGTGATTGCGATATCGTGCCCGGTGCTCATGCTGATAAGGGTCAAGGTCGGCGAGGCGTTCCAAATTTTGGATCCGCTGGCGAGTTGCAGATTGACGTTGCTGGGGATCGAAAATTGGTTACAAAGGTAATGGTCGATTCCGCCCGTTCCGGCCGGGACTATCACTGTGCCGCCTCCATTCGCTGCGGCGGCAGCTAAGGTGTTCGTGATACTTTGATTGTCGGTGGTTGCGACGCCGGTCGGGAGGGGGACGGTAAACGTGCCCGCAGGTATCGTCGGCAAAACAGGGTCCGCAAAGGCTGTCCCGGGGATAAAGGCTGTGGTTAACGCCAGAAGGATGATATAACCCAGAGGCGATCTATTTTGAACGGTGTTTTGGCGTCGCATAAATACTCCATACAGTTGCAGGGCTTTCGCGTTGCCGGCGGCAGTCCTATCAGGATTGGGGGAAGCAGTTCAAGCTCCCACGCACGCCGGAGAATCGGGTCTGACGGCACGCAGTCTATTGTCGCGTTTCTGCGCAAGAAATGCAATAGATTTATGTCTTACTTTCCCCCCGGGAGAACTGCAAACTATAATTTTTTCTTAACCGTGATGCCGGGAAAGCCCTAAAATATCAGGAAATATCAGAACTGTATTTCATCATTCCACTGGATTCTCAATCCATTGAAAATAACATGGGCTGCATAAGTACAGGATCAGACTTCGGTAGACTTGATCCATTGCCTCTCTTTCCGATAGGTCGCGCATCTGGTAAATCAGCCGCCGGATTTCCGCTTTAAAGTCGCGGTGCAGGTCTTCCTCCGAGAAGGTTGGCGGCGTTGGATCGGCCATCGCTTCGATGCGCACCAAATAGAAACTGCCTTCGCCGGGCTTCAGTACAGTCCCGCAACGGTGACAAAACAAGGGCAGTTCGTCGTTTCCGTTGTCTTCGTTCATGGAGTGATTCAGTCATCGCCCAAGTAGCGGGAATAATGTCCCCTATCAATGTTATTTCACAATTTCAAATGGAATAGCCGGCAATACGCCCAGCGGCACGCGTCTTTTGTTTGCCGGCTGCGTTCCGCCGGGATTAAAGGTCCTTTCCGCGGAGGCCTCGATAATAAGGTTGCCTTTCAGTCCGGGCTTAACTTTGTCGGCATCGGCATGCAAAAGGAGCGTCAAACTTTCTTGAGCAGGGGATGCATTCTGTACGGAAATGCCCTCCGGCGGATTGTTTAACGCCAACTGAACATTCTCGAACATCGGCCCGCGGGGCAGGGAGAATTTCAGACTCGCGGTTCCGCCCGCGGGAAGCTTTACGGGCGTTTCCCCGAGGAAGTTCATGGGCGCCCTGGGCCGTCCGCGCGCGATTACCGCGACCAACAGGTTTTTCTCCGGCACAAGATGGTGGTAAATGAAGGCCTGCATCATGTCTTCCGCTGGGACGGCCTGCCGAACGACCTCTCGGCCCTGGATCGTCGCGCGGCCTTCAACCGAGAGGTTGCATGGTTCTTCCAAGGGAGTTTGCGGGGCCTTAAGCGTGAGCTTTACCTGATCCTGGTTTGCCGGCACGCCGGCGCCGCTTAATGTGAATCCCTTGGGGGCGTCCTTTAAAGCCAGCATAATCTCGCCGGAAAAGCCGTCTTTTCGCAAGCAATATACTGTGATGGGCACGGACGCGCCGGCGCGGATGCTGACGCTGGAAGGCACGACGCGCAAGGCGAAGTCGGGCCGCGGCTCGCTGATCCGCAGGCGGTAGCCGTACTCCGGGCCGCCCTTGTGCTGGGCATCGCCCAAATATAGATAGTAAACACCTTTGGCGGGCAAAACGGCGGTCAGGTAGGAATCGGCGTGATGCGTGCTCAAGCCGGTCCCTTTGTCGCCGTAATCGTCGTTAAACGCCAATTGCCGCCCGTCCGCGTCCGTCAGTTTGAGCACGGAATCCAGCGGTGAATCGAGCTTCCGGGCATCGACATCGGCGACTATTGCCTGGCCGGCGCGCCCTTCGAAACGGAAAACGTCCCAGTCGCCCGGCTTATCAATACGCCCGTTGACAATAATGGGCGGCGCGACCTGCTGGGCGCCGGCCTGATCGTCGTTCGGTTCTTTTTCCAGGCATTCCGGAAGAGTATCGACGGCAAAAGGCACGATGTTGGAGATCACTTCCCCACGGCGAACGGAAAGCGGAATAATTCCCGGCTCTTTGTCTTTGGCATCCATAGTCAGCTTCTGCACCGGGAGATTCCAACCCTTCAGCTCGACGGCGGTTTCGGTTCCGGCCGGGCCGCCCAAGGGAAAAACGCTGGTCACAAAGGGCAGCTCGCCCAGGGTAATACGATACACAAAATCCTCGCGGCCCCGATACAGGGCGTCGCGGATTTCGAGCACGTACTGGCCGTCCTTGGGAATTTTGCAATACAGAACCGGATCGGGATGGAAAAGATAGTGGTCGTCATACGCCAGTTCATTGCCATTGGAATCATAAAGCGCTACGGCTGCTTGAAACCAGCCGGGAACGGCGTCGGCCAAATACGGGATCAATTCCCGCGCACTTACGGCTACAACCAGGCGCTGACCTTTGTGGGCCTGGAACTGATAACGATCCACGCCGCCGGGCATGGTTTGTCCATTAATGACGGCCGGCAGCGTAATATTCATCTCCGGCTCGCGCACGGCGCTTCGCGGTCGGTCTGCGGCTCCCGGCCCCCTGGCGTTTAAGGGATCCCCGCTGTTTTTCGCCTCTTTCTTGCGAAATTCCGCAAGCTGTCCAACATGAAAAAAAAGTGGATTCGACAGGCCGTTTGCCGTTGCCAGGCGCAACTCGCGTTGGCCGGGCTCAGCGTCGGGGGCCATTGTGATTTGCAGAATGACCTTTTCGGCGAGGACCGGATTGGCTCTCTTGTTCTGAAAGTCATTGAGCTTAGTCCTGATTTCGGCCATCTCCTTGCCGGTTTCGGCATCTCTGGGTTTTTTCTGCAACTCCTGCAGCTTTTCCCTTAAGTCGTTGACCTCTTTCGGCGTGAGAAGTTTGATAGTCTCGATGACTTTAGCCTGAATGCCGCTGCCGGAGATATACACGTTGTCGGCGCTATCGAGATACTGGCCGCCCATGGTGACCTGAAACGTGTCGCCTTGCCGGCCGCCGGCCGGATAGGCATAGCCGATATGCGGCGCATTGGGCTGAGACCATGCGGCCTGCGCGGCCGCCAGAAAAAACGCCAAGCCGAGAATCCCGCGCCACCGATGTGAACTCATAATATCATTGATATCCAACTTAAACTTTCTAACAAAATGAAGTCAAAGGTCAATATGAGTGCCACTGCTTGCTTGCAAGCAGTGTTTTTCCGGCAGTTCCAACAGCACTGCTTGCAAGCAAGCAGTGGCACACGTCAATTTGTTAGAAGCCCTTACATAATTTCTTTCAGTCGTCCGCCCGTGCTTACGCCGTCCTCGGCGGAGGGTGTTACGTGGAGCGTAAGGCCTTGGGGATTGGGCAACTTTCCCTCGGGGTCGATCCCCAGCAGTTCATACATGCTGGCGATGAGATCGCAAGGATACACGGGCCGATCCTTTACCTGTTCGCCTTTCGCATCTGAGGCGCCGACCACGCGGCCGCCTTTGAATCCTCCGCCGGCAACCAGGGCCGAGAAGACCTGCCCCCAATGCCCCCGGCCGCCGTTCCACGGTTCTTCCCACATGACCTTTGGTGTTCTGCCGAATTCGCCGCTCCACCAGATGATTGTGCTATCCAACAGGCCGCGGTCGGATAAATCCGTAAGCAGGGCGGCCATTGCTTTATCCATTTCCGGCAATTTCCGGCGCATGATCTGGAAATGCTGTTTGTGCGTATCCCAACCTTTGTAGTTGATGGTGACGAAGGGAACCCCTTTTTCGACCAGACGCCGCGCCATCAGGCAGGACTGCCCGAACGTGTTGCGGCCATAAAGGTCTCTCAACTCGTTTTTTTCCTGGGCGAGATCGAAAAGTTTGCCCGCGTCGCCGAGAATCAAGTCGTAGGCCTGTTCCTCGGATACATTCAAGGCTTTTAACGAGGCATCGTCTTTCAGCACATGTTCAAAGGTGTTCAAATTGTGGAGCAGTTCGCGGCGGTCGCGTTGCTGCTGATCGGAAACGCCTTGGGCCACTATGCCTTCCACGGCGAACTTGGTCTGTGCCGGATCGCCGCCCGTGGCGAAGGGTTTGTAGCGATTGCCCAGAAACCCCGCCTCGGAAAACCGTCCTTGCAACTCGGTCAGCACGATATAGGGCGGGATCAGTCCCTGGTATCCCGCGTCGTAGCCCCTAAGCAGCGAGACCACTGCGCCAACGCCCGGGTAAACCTGCCGCTCGCCCGGTTTCCGCCCGGTTTGAACCATGTAGGAGGCGGTTTCGTGCGCGTTTATGCCGTGGGTCATGCTGCGGATGATGGAGTATTTGTCGGCTTGCTTGGCCAGCAACGGAAGCAGTTCGCCGATCACGATCCCATCTACGTTGGTGGCGATGGGCTTGTTCAACGGACCGCAGTAGTCGTATCCGGCCTCCGGCTTGGGATCGAAAGTATCGAGGTGCGACGGGCCGCCCCACATCCAAATCTGGATGACCGACTTGGCCTTGGCCTTGACCGTTTGCGTTTCGGCCCGCGAGGGAAGCCCAAAAGCATTGGCCAGCAGAAATCCGCCCGCGCCGGCCAGACCGCGGCGCATGGCCTCGCGCCTCGTAATACATAAACCCCGACTCAAATGTTTATCCATACCCATGATTTTCTCCCTCTAATCTCTATTCCCCAATCCCTATCCTAATGCCTGTACAAAAACTCCGCGCTATTTAATAATGCCCAGATAAGGTCCATCATGGGACGCCTGCCTTCATGGCCGGGCTGCGCATAGTCTCTAAAAACTATCAACTCGTCGTCGGTGGGGTATCGCGAAAGTATCGTCAAATAAAGCTCATCCACGATCTCTCGCGGCTTGTTCTTGGATTGCAGCACCTCTCGAAGTTTGGAACTTTGTTCTATCTTGCTGCGGATATGCGTTGAATTCAACATGTGCAGTTGTTGGGAGGGTGAGGGGCGATTGTTGCGCTCCGATTCCAGACCCGTGTCGCGGGCCGGGCGTCCAAACATCTCCAAAAACGAACTGCCGATGCTGCCGTCGGCCAACTCGATCGAACGCTGGTTTTCGGGAATGAATGTGAAGGGCTCGGGAATGGGACTCGAATATTTCTCAGTCGTGCCGGTGATCTGGCAGATAGCGTCGATAAGCACCTCGGCTTCCAAGCGGCGCGACAGATAATGCGAAAAATTGGCGTCGCCCTGGGGATTATCGGTTTCCGGTATCGAGGAAAGCTGATAAGTTTTTGAATTCAATATCAGCCGATAAACGTGCTTCAGGTCATAGTGCGCGGAGATCAACTCCCGCTCCAGGTAAGCCAG